>JBEKIK010000023.1:0-9732 GCA_050011795.1 Thermoguttaceae bacterium
CATCACTCCTCCACGACCTTCCACACCTTGTCGTGCTCGTGGGCGTGGGCGGTCACGTGGATGCCCACGGACTGGCCGGCTCGGGCCACCGGGACCGACTGGTGGTCCAACGGGATCGAGTCGATCTTCTGGGTGAAGTCACTGGTGTGGCCCTTGACGTGGAGGGTGTCGCCCCCGGTCAGCGACTCCCGCTCGATCTCGATTGCCGCCACGCCGATCTTGCTGAAATAATGGGTTACTTTGCCGAGTTCCACTTCTGTCATCGGACGGCCCTCCTGTTGTGGTTCCGAGTGCGGCCGGACGTGGCCGCTGCGCAGATCGGCGCCGGGGAAAGACAACTCGGCGCCACAGTCGCATCGGACCCGGTGCCCAAAGTCAAACAGCGTAACGTCGAACCCCCTCCCACAGCGGAGGCAGGTAATTGCCATGGGAACTCCTCTCCGGTCCATTTTACAACGCGGCGGCCGGGCGGCAAGCCGGGGGGAGAAGGCGGAAGGGGGAAGGCGGTCCAGGTTCGCCGTGCAGGCGCTAATCGTATTCCTTGGGGGTAAAGTTCATCTCCAGCCGCTTTCCACCCCGCTGGACGGTCACCTGAACGGCCTTGCCTTCAGCCCCGAGCAAACGACGGATCCGCGATGGCTTCCACTCGGATACGCGCTTGCCACCCAACTTGACAATAACGTCCTTGGGCCTGAAACCGGCAGCATGGGCGGGACTTTTTTCATCGACGGATATGACCTCAAGTCCGCCTCCTTTGAAAAGATAGTTCAGCCCGCACGTGTGCCCTGTGTCGCGATATGCAAAGTCTTTACCCTTTGCCAGATGGAGCCGTTTGTCAGGGAAGTTGATCGTCAACCGGTAGCGGGACAGGTAATTCAGTCCAAGAGCGTTTCGTTTGCCGCTAATAAAACGCAGATTGTCATGACGGAACGATCCGAGCGACAAATGTGAGAGCCGCGCAACTTTTAAGGATTGTATGCCGGAAAGATCCATCGCTTTTCCATCGCCGGTAACCCGAGCCTCGCGCGCACCGACAAGGCGAGTGAGAAGCCCGCCTTCAAGATCACCCGTGCCTGCATCTCCAGTATCGACCGCAAAAGGAGTCCGGATATTCCCGCCCACGGTGGCCAGGACAAACATCAATCCCTTCTCGTCGTACACGAACGGAATGCCCTCGCCCCACTTGGGATCTCTCTCCGTGTCCGCGGAAAGGACGTCGAGGCGTCCCTCATCGAAGTCGATGGCGATGATCCAGTTCTTTAAGAAATCCATACCGACCAAACCACAAACACTGCAACCGGAGGATTCGCGAAATGGGGTAAGCTCAAGGCAAAGGACTGGGTCCTTCGTCAGCGGCAACGAGCCGACCCGAGCATCGGGCGGAGAGTACAAGTTAAGTTCGACGCGTTCGCCGCTGGCGCTCGTTACGGGGGTAGAATCGACGCGAGGCCCGAGATGTGATCGCAAGGAGACATCGAACATGCTCACAGTTGCCCCAGTGTCCAGGACGAACTGATAATCTTTGCTGCCCACGCGCACGGGAATGAGCAGCAGGGGGTCGTTCGGGTCGAACTTGAATGACTCTCGAACGGCCGGTTTTGAGGCGGCCCTATATGACGGTTCCGCCCCAACGCTCAACGCAAACAACTGCGGCCAGGCGACCAGCAGCCAAACTACGGTCGCAAATCGCGCCTGAAGTTTCATAAAGGCTATTACCCTCCGTTGGCGCGGGTGTTAATCCGCGTTTTCCCCTGCTTCAGTCCCACGGGCCGCAGCCCGTGGGCGTGGACGACGTCCCGCCGCCTTCCCCCTTCCGCCTTCCGCCTTCCGCCTTCCCCCTTCCCCTCACTCCACCAGCAGCACGACCAGGCGCGTCGGCCCGTGAACGCCCAGGATGAGGATCTTCTCGATGTCGGCGGTGCGGCTGGGGCCGGTGACCAGCAGGAACTCCCCCCGCAGGGCCGGCTCGTGGCAGCGGCCGGCGATCTCGGCCCAGGCGGCCGGCAGGTGCTCGGCCAGTTGGGCGGCTCGGCCCACCACCACGCAGTTGGGCGGCAGGTAGCACATCAGCCGCTCGTGCGTCGACCCGCAGGCGATCATGCACGAGCCGGTGTCGGCCAGCAGGGCGTCGGCGGCGATCAGCCCGGCGGGAAGCTGGGCGATGCGCTGGGGCGTCCAGTCTGGCCCCACCCACTCGACCCGCTCCGGCGGCAGCGCCGCGGCCGCCTCGCGCACGGCCGGGCAGTCCACCGCCCCGATCGTCGGCCAGGCCGCCGACTCCATCAGGGCGGCCAGTTGCCGCTGTGCCTCGGCCATCGACGGGCAGCGGATCGCCTCGCCGAAGATGGCCTTCAGCTCCTCGGCAAAGCGCTCCGCCAGCACGGCCTTATCGGCGGCTTGCCGCGGCCAGACCTCGGCCACCGGCGGGGGCGCCACCGGCGGACCACCGGACAGGTGAGTGCGGAGGCGCTGCAAGATGGTGTCGCGGCTGTTCATAGGGGAAATGCTCGAGGATAAATGTTCAATGCTCTGGGTTCCGTGCTGTGTGGTGGACATTGAACATTGAGCATTGATCATTGATCATTTCCCTTCCACCATTTCCTGAAAGGTTCTCCCGCGGCCTGGGGCAACTCGCGGCCCCGGGTCCAGGCGCCCAGCTTGCCGGGATGCCAGGGCAGCCAGGGCGCCAGGCGGACACCCAGCCGTACGGCCCACATCGTCAGCCTGTAGCGTCGCGGGCCGCCCATCGCCCAGGCCCACAGCTTCCAGGTCAGCCGCTCGCCGGCAGAGTTCATGGGCGAGGGCTCGTTGACCGCCCGATGACGCAAATGGACGAGTTGATGGGCGATGTCGATCTTCACCGGGCAGACCTCGGCGCAGGCCCCGCAGAGCGAGGAGGCGAAGGGCAACATGCCGGCCTTGTCCAGCCCCAGCAGGTGCGGCGTGATGACCGCGCCGATGGGGCCGGGATAGACCCAGCCGTAGGCCCAGCCGCCCACGCGGCGATAGACCGGGCAGTTGTTCAGGCAGGCCCCGCAGCGGATGCAGTAGAGTGCCCGCCAGGCTGCCGGATCTGTAAGTACGTTGCTTCGTCCGTTGTCGAGAATAATGACGTATAGTTTTTTACCCGGGGCCGGACCGTGGATCAAATGCGTGTAGGTGGTGAGTTTTTGGCCGGTGCCGCTGCGTGGCAAGAGGTTTAGGAACACGGGCAGATAATCGATGCGGGGCAGGACTTTTTCGATGCCCATCAAGGCCACGTGCACCGGCGGGGTGGCGGTGGAAAGGCCGGCGTTGCCCTCGTTTTCGATGACGACCAGCGTGCCCGTGTCGGCCACGGCGAAATTGCAGCCCGATATACCCATGCCCGCCTGGAGATATTCGTTTCTTAGGTGTTTGCGGGCGATGGCCGTGAGTTCTTCGTGCTTGACGGTGTACGGTTCGTTTAGTTTTTCGGCGAACAGCCGGCCCACGTCGGCCACGGACATGTGAATGGCGGGGGTGACGATGTGCACGGGTCGTTGACGGGCGAGTTGCATGATGTACTCGCCCAGGTCGGTTTCCACCGCGCGGATGCCCTCCGCCTCGAGCACGTTGTTGAGTTCCATCTCCTCGGTGACCATGGACTTGGCTTTTACCACGCTTTTAACCTTGTTTTCCCGGGCGATGTCGAGGATAAGGCGGTTGGCCTCGGCGGCGTTTCGGGCCCATAGGACCGTGGCACCGCGGGCGGAGATGTTGCACTCGAATTGGACCAGCAATTTGTCCAGATTGGCGAGGGCATAAGTCTTAATTTGATGGGCGGCCTCGCGCCAGTCCTGGAAGTAGGGGACGGAGTCGGTTACGGCGCGGTTGCTTTTGCTCGATTTTTCGGTGTTTACGCCCAGGGCCGCGGGTGCGGGGGGTTCGCCGAGCCCTTTGGTTTCCGGAGTGAGGAATTCCGCGCCGTCGAGATGGGGAAGTTTGTTGGACATGGGAAAGACATTGACAATAAAAATGTTCTTCGTTTAGCCGCGGTACTTGTGCCGCGCGTTGCGTTAAAATCCACCCGGCACAAGTGCCGGGGCTAAACATTAATGTTCCTTTTTATACTCATGCACGCAAAGCGATAATGGCTTCCACGTCGCTCGGTTTGACGTCGCCGCGTTCACCCAGGGGTCGGCTGCGTTTGGCCAACCGCTCGGCGACCAGTTTGCCGGCTTCGGTGGGGATGTTGTAATCGGCCAGGCGCGTGCCCACGCCGAGCGAGCGGAAGAAACCGTCGGTCTTTTCAATGGCCGCGTCAATTCTGGCGTTCTCATCGCCGTCGGCAAGTCCCCACACGCGCCGGGCGTATTGCAGCAGTTTTTGTTTTTTTCGCTCTTGAAAATGCCGGATCGTGCCTGGATAAATCAAGGCCAGGGTTTGGGCGTGATCCAGCCCGTAAAGGACGGTGATTTCGTGGCCGATCATGTGCGTGGACCAATCTTGCGGCACTCCGCAGCCGATCAGCCCGCTGAGTGCGTTGGTCGCGCACCACATGATGTTCGACCGGGCGCTGTAGCTTTTCGGATTGGCCATTGCCTTGGGACCTTCTTCCAGAAGCGTGAGCAAAATCGCCTCGGCCTGGCGGTCTTGCAGGGGCGAGCCCGCGTCGAAGGTCATGTACTGCTCCATTACGTGGACAAAGGCGTCCACGATGCCGTTGGCCGTTTGCCGCGGCGGCAGGGAAAAGGTCGTGGCCGGATCGAGTATGGAAAATTTGGGAAACACTTGCGGGCTGGAAAAGGCCAGCTTTTCCCGGGTCGAATCGCGGCTAACGACCGCGAAGCAATTCGCTTCCGAACCCGTCGCCGGCAGAGTCAGCACGCTGCCCAGGGGCAACGCCTTGGCCGGGACCCGGCGTGAATCTTTCATGATGTCCCAGGGATCGTCGCCATCGTAACGAGCCGCGACGGCGATGAACTTCACGGCGTCGAGCGCCGAACCTCCGCCCACGGCCAAAAGAAAGTCGGCGCCCTGTTTTCGGATGGACTCGACGCACTTCATGCATGTTTCATAGCGCGGGTTGGGCTCGATGCCGCCGAACTCGAGCATGGACCGGCCGGCCATGGCATTGACGACCTGTTCGTACACGCCGTTTTGCTTGATCGATCCGCCGCCATATATCATCATCACCTTGTTTTCGGCCGGAATCAGCTTCGGCAATTCCTTGATGGTCCCTTTGCCAAAGACTATTTTGACCGGGTTGTAATAAGTGAAATTAAGCATTTAGATCCTCCCAGCCGGCGGTGAGCACATCGGCGATGTGCATGGTGCGGATGTGTTTCGTGGCCGGATTGCGCCGCAAGATGCCGCCGATGTGCATGAGGCAACTGATGTCGTTGGAAACGACCACATCCGCGCCGCTTTTGACGATATTTTCCGCCTTACTATTGCCCATGGCCAGGGAAGTGCCGGGCATTTTCACGCTAAACGTGCCGCCGAACCCGCAACATTCCTCGATGTTGGGCAACTCGCAGTAGGTCAATCCGCGGACATTGCCCAGCAGTTTCAAAGGTTGATCGGGTGCGCCCAGTTCGCGCCGGCTGTGACAGCCGATGTGCAATGCGGTTTTGTGCGGGAAGGTGGCGCCGGTGTCGGTCACGCCGAGGATATCGACCAGAAACTCGGTCAGTTCGAAGACGCGGCGGCCGGTATCGACCACTTCCGCTCTGGGATCGACGTGTCCGAAAAACACCCGGCACATGGCCGCGCACGATCCGGACGGGCATACGATCCACTGTTGCCCTTCCATTGCTTTGCAAAAATGGCGGATCACGCGGCGGGCTTCTTCCCAGTACCCGGAGTTGAAGGCCGGTTGACCGCAGCAGGTTTGGCGGTCGGGAAAAACCACCGGCACGCCGTATCGTTCGAGCAGAGCCACCGTAGAGCGGCCGATGGAGGGAAAAAACTGGTCGATGTAGCAGGGGATAAACAGGGCCACCGGCTGGCCGGCCTGGTACGGCGGCTGGTCCTGACGGGGCGCCGGGGGATTTATTGATTGAATCATGGGGGAAACCTCCCGCATGTTTATACCGTTTATCCGGTCGTTTGGCCAGGGGTGCGAAAAGGCGATTCCCCTGGCCAAGTGTGTAAAAAGTGCTTAAAATAATGGGATGTTTGTGGAGTGCCGCGTTCATATTTATTGAGAGTTCCGAAAAAGAATGTTGTAAGAAAAGTCAGAGCCGGGGCGTGTCGCCCCGGTAATTCCGGGCCGATACGGCCCGGCTCTGAGGAGAAGACGCGACATCCATCTATATTGTGCAAGAAGGCTGAGGTGGAAGCATGTTCACGGGTTTGATGTCGATTGCCTGGTCCTTGGCGGGCGAGCCGTCACAGGCGGCAAGCGGCGACTTGAAACAGGAGGTCAGCCGCCTGGTGCATGAACTCGATTCCGACGAGCTTGCCCGACGCAACGCGGCAGAGGAGGCATTGATCGGCAAAGGCCCGGCCGCGCTCGATCTGCTGCCTCGGCCGACCGATCGCACGTCGGCCGAGGTCCGGGAGCGTCTGGCCCGGGTCCAGCAAAAGCTGCAACAAGCCGCGGCCGAATCGTCGGCAAAACCTTCGCTCGTTACGCTTCACTCCGAGGCCATGCCGCTTTCCAAAGTGCTCTCCGCGCTGGAGGAGCAGTCGGGCAACAAGATCGTGGATTACCGCGAGCGGTTTGGGCAGCCGGCGTCCGATCCCGCGCTAAAAGTTCATTTCGATAAAACGCCGTTCTGGCAGGCGCTGGATCAAGTCCTGGACCAGGCCAATTTGACGGTATATCCTTTTGGCGACGAGCCGGGATTGAACATAGTGGGCCGGGCATTGGGGCAAACGCTCCGCGTGCAAAACGCGGTGTACGCCGGGCCGTTTAGGATCGAGCCGACGCGCCTCGACGCCCAGCGCGACTTGAGCAATTCCAAGGCTTCGGTGTTGCGCCTGACGATCGAGGTCGCCTGGGAGCCGCGCTTAAAACCCATCGGCCTTGCGCAGCGACTGGCCGACGTGCAGGCGGTCGATGATCGCTCCGGGCGGTTGAAAGTGGAATCGGAAGAGGCGGAAATCGAAGTGCCCGTGGAGGGTCTGAAAGCGGCGGTCGAATTGACGCTGCCCTTTGCGCTGCCGCCGCGCGAGGCCAAGGCAATCGCCCTGGTAAAGGGCAAAATAACCGCTTCGATCCCCGGGCGGATCGAGGAGTTCCGCTTCGACGATTTGCTGAAGGCCAAAAACGTGGAAAAACGTTTGGCCGGCGTGACCGTCACCCTGGAGCAAGTCCGCCGGAACAACGAGGCATGGGAGGTTTTCGTCCGCGCCCGCTTCGACGAACCCGGCGACGCCCTGGCCTCGCACCGCGGCTGGATCTTCCGCAACGAAGCCTATCTGGAAGGCGCGGACGGCAAGCCTATCGCATACGACACCATGGAAACCACCCTGCAAACCAAAAACGAAGTCGGGGTTTCCTATATTTTCGTCCTTGACAAACCGCCCGCCAATATGAAGTTCGTATACAAAACCCCGGGTGCGATTATAGGCGCCAGGGTGGAATACGAACTCCGCGATCTAAAATTGCCCTAATGTCAAATAGTAAGAAATCTCCAAAACAACACGTTCCGCGGAAGCGGCCGATAACATCAGTCCGGGCGGCGCTGCCGCTTGGCGCGTTGGCCGGAGCGGCGGCGATCGCGGTCGTTGCTTTTCTGGTTTACTTCCCCTCGATAAACGGCGGGTTTGTCCTGGATGACAACCATCTTTTAACAGATTCTCTTTTCGTCAAGTCTTCCGAGGGTCTGTATAATTTTTGGTGCACAAGCGATCCAGTCGACTATTGGCCGATGACTAATACCACGTTTTGGCTCGAGTGGCGGCTGTGGGGGATGCACACGACCGGATATCACGTCACCAATTTGATCTTGCACATTGTGGAATCGTGGCTGATTTGGGTCATCTTGCGGAAGTTATGTATTCCCGGGGCGTTTTGGGCGGCGATAATATTCTCCGTGCATCCGGTGAACGTGGAGGCAACGGCCTGGATCGCACAGCGGAAAGACATGACGGCGATGCTGTTTTTGCTGCTGTCGATTTTGTGGTATTTTAAGAACGACACACCCACGTCCACTGTCCACTGTCCACTGCCCACTATCCACTGGCGCATCTTCTATTGGCTGAGTCTGGCGGCGTTCGTGTTGGCGATGTTGGGTAAGGGATCGGCGGCGATATTGCCGGTGTTGCTTTTGGGGATCGCGTGGTGGCGGCAACCCACGGAGACTGCCCCGATTTTCAAGGCGTCGATCGCAGCATGGTTGGTGAAAATGGGACTGTCCCCTTATATGCGGCAACATATCGTGCGGATAGCGCTTTTTTTTCCGGTTGCCGTGGCGCTGGCGTGGCTAAATGTCTGTGCGGCGACATATCGTGCGATGCGGCGACATATCCTGCGGATCGCGCCTTTTTTCCTGGTTGCCGCGGCACTGGTTTGGACAAATGTCTGGTTCCAAACACACGGTTCGGGAGAAGTGATCCGACGCTACGGTTTCGTGGAGCGACTGCTGGGGGCCGGCGGAGCGGTGTGGTTTTACCTTTACAAGGCGTTTTTTCCGATCAATTTGAGCTTTGTATATCCGCAGTGGAAGATCGAGGCGGGCGATCCGTTGTGGTGGGTGTCGCTTGTGGGGGCGTTGGGCGTTACGGCCGTTCTATGGTGTTATAGAAAAACATGGGGCCGGCCGTTTTTGTTTGCCTGGGGTTTTTTCGGCGTAGCGCTTTTGCCGGTGCTGGGTTTTACCGACGTGGGCTTCATGAAATACTCGCTGGTGGCCGACCGTTATCAGCACATTGCCATTATCGGCGTAATTGCCTTGGTTTCGGCTGGTTTGGGCACATGGCACAAGCAGGCCCGGGGCAGGGCGCGCCTGGCGGCGATCGCCGTTGCCGTGCTTGCGGTGGCAGCGCTTGCGTTTCTGGCATTTCGGCAAAGCGGACTTTATCATGATGCGGATACTTTATATCAAGCCACGCTTGTGAAGAATCCGGATTGTTGGCTGGTCCGCAACAACCTGGGCGGCGCATTGTTCGAAAAAGGCCTAGTGGATGAGGCAATGCATCAGTTTAGAGAATCCGTACGGCTAAATCCCGACTATGCCGACGCCCACAGCAACCTGGCTGTCGGACTGCTCCAAGTGGGTAAGTACGAAGAGGCGATTAAACACTGCGAGGAAGCCCTGCGCCTTAAAAACAATAAATATCCCGAGGCCCATCACAACCTGGGGATTGCACTGGTCAAAGTAGGGCGACTGCCCGAGGGGATTGAACATTTCGAGCAGGCCTTGGAACTTATGCCTTACTACCCTGATGCCGAAAACAGCCTGGGCAGCGCACTGCTGAGAACGGGCCGGCTCGATGAGGCCAAGGAACATCTTGAAAAAGCCTTGCTCTTACAACCTAACACTGCCGACGCCCACCTCAACCTGGGCGCTGTTTATCAAGCAATGGGCAGATATCCGGAGGCGATTGACCACTACATGCGGGCATTGGCATTAAATCCCAGGGATTTTACTTATCACTATGCGTTGGGTGAGGTTCTGGTCGAAACAGGACGGTCCGAGGAGGCGATCGGGCGTTACCTGGAGGTTGTACGGCTAAAACCCGACTTCGCGGAGGTCTATTTAAAGTTGGCATTGGCCTATGCCAATATACACCAATCCGCCCGGGCAGAGTCCGCGGCCC
>JBEKIK010000024.1:0-9666 GCA_050011795.1 Thermoguttaceae bacterium
TATTAAGCGTATTATGAATATTCCCCCCATTAGGTCGGAATCGGTGCCTCTTCCACCCACCGCTTTAGTGTTCTAAAATGTCTTTTTCTTTCAGGACAATTCAGCAAGGATGAAATATTTATGAGCAAACATATTTTCGTCACCGGCGGCGTGGTTAGTTCGTTGGGCAACGCGTGGCCCAGCTTTCATTTTAAATTCAAATTCTTCTTTATGTTCTTTCGATACACCACCCAGAAACCCGGACAACAATATAATTAAAATCCCGGCCAACAACACCACCATCATTATAGAGATAACTTTGAACCAAAATGGAAAGACAAATTTAACACTCGTATTTCGTTCGGGTGGGAAAGGTGGTTGGGTGGGCATAAAATTGCTCCTAAAAAAGGGACCGATTTATTTGTTAAAGAACGAAATTACCACTATCGAGATATATTTTATCGGCGTAAGGTGTATTATAAAGATTTCCTCACTGATATGCAATAAGATCGCTTTTGTTCTTGACAAGGCTTAAATCGGACATACAATGTAATTACATCACGATGAGAAATCCATAAAGGTAGTAATATGGTTAATGTGGTAAAAACAAACATCATTCGCATTGGCAACTCCCGGGGCGTACGGATTCCCAAAATCTGGCTGGAACATCTCCACTTGGGCGAAGAAGTGGAAATGGCCGTCCGGGCCGATCAATTGGTCATCCGCTCGGCGTGCCGTCCCCGTCAAGGTTGGGAAGAAAAATTCCGCATTATGCACGAACTAAGAGACGACCAGCCCGTGGATGAATTCCCCCCAACCGTATGGGATAAACTGGAATGGAAGTGGTGATGAAGCGGTTCGACGTTTATCTGGTCACTCTCGACCCTACTCTCGGAAGCGAAATCAAGAAGACCCGTCCGTGTGTGATTATCTCGCCCGACGAGATGAACCGACACATCTCCACGGTCATTGTCGCCCCAATGACAACCAGAGGACGAGAATACCCAACCCGCGTCTCCTGCCGGTTTCAGGGAAAACGCGGACAAATCGTCCTCGATCAACTTCGAACCGTCGACAAAGTCCGCCTGGTTAAACGTCTTGGGCGAATCGGACCCTCTTTTCAGGGGTCGGTGTTGGCAGTATTAGCCGAAATATTCGCCAAGTAACACGATAATGCCCTGCCGACGGCCATAATTCCGCCGGATAATGTCGGTCCGAACGGCTCTTTTACTGCCACTTCCGCCTTATCTTTTACTATTCTACAATGGTCTTTTTGTTCGGAGGAATCTCAGCAAGGATGGTGTCATTATGAGCAAGCACATATTCGTTACCGGAGGGGTGGTTAGTTCGTTGGGCAAGGGATTGACCAGCGCTTCGATCGGCATGTTGTTGGAGCAGCGCGGGCTGTCGGTCCGCATGCAAAAGCTGGATCCGTACATAAATGTCGATCCGGGAACAATGAGCCCGTACCAGCACGGCGAAGTTTACGTGTTGGACGACGGTAGCGAAACCGACTTGGACCTGGGCCATTACGAGCGATTCACCAACAGTCCGTTGAATCGCTACTCAAACTACACAACCGGACAAATCTACCTGTCGGTGATCAATAAAGAACGCCGCGGAGAGTTTTTGGGTCAGACGGTTCAGGTCATTCCGCATATAACCAACGAAATCAAGGCTGCATTGGCCATGCCGGCCGGCGAAGGCGTGGACGTGGTGATTACCGAGATCGGCGGCACGGTGGGCGACATCGAAAGCCAGCCGTTTTTAGAAGCCATCCGTCAATTTTCCCTGGATTACGGCAAGGAAAATTGCTTGTACATCCATCTTACCCTGGTGCCCTACTTAAAGGCCGCCGCCGAGCTAAAAACCAAGCCCACGCAACATTCGGTGGGCCTGTTGCGGCAAATCGGCATCCAGCCCGACGTGCTCATCTGCCGCACCGAGCGCTCCTTAAGCCGCGACGAACGGGCGAAAATCGCCCTGTTTTGCAACGTGCCCGTCGAGGCCGTGATAGAAGAAAAAGACAAGGATTTCTCGGTCTACGAAGTGCCCATGAGCCTGGTCGATCACGGGCTGGATGAACTGATCGTCCGCAAGCTGAACCTGAAGGCCGGGCCGTTGGATATGCAAGATTGGCGCGATCTTTTGCACCGGCTGCGCAATCCGCAGCACGAAATAAAGATTGCAGTGGTGGGCAAATACACCGAACATCGCGACGCTTACAAGTCGATTTACGAAGCCCTGGACCACGCCGGAGTTGCGCATCGGGCGCGGGTCCGCGTCGAGCGGATCCACAGCGAGGCGGTTCAGCGAGAGGGACCCGAAAGCCTGCTTTCCGGAGTGGACGGCATACTGGTGCCCGGCGGTTTCGGCGAGCGCGGCATCGAAGGCAAGATCGACGCCGTGCGTTTCGCTCGCGAAAGGGGCATCCCTTTTTTCGGCATCTGCCTGGGCATGCAATGCGCGGTGGCCGAATTCGCCCGAAACGTCCTCGGTCTTAAGGGGGCCAACTCCACCGAGTTCGATAAAAACAATCCGCATCCGGTCATCTGCCTGTTGGACGAACAAAAATCCATTACCGACAAAGGCGGCACCATGCGCTTAGGCGCCCAGCCGGCAAAACTTGCGCCCGATAGCAAAGCGGCAAAGGCCTATGGCGCGGAAAATATTTCCGAGCGGCATCGGCACCGCTATGAATTCAATAATCAATACCGGCAGCAATTCACAACGCACGGCATGCAGGTGGTGGGCACAAGTCCGGACGGCGCACTGGTGGAAATCGTCGAAATCGCCGACCATCCCTGGTTCATCGGCGTGCAGTACCATCCAGAGTTCAAATCGCAGCCCACCCGGGCGCATCCGCTGTTTGCCGGATTCGTAGGCGCGGCCTTGCAGCGGCATCTCGCTCATCAGGAACGCCTAGAAAAAGTTCAGAGCGTAAAGTGAAGAACGGATTTCATGGAGTCATTCCATGCCAGACGACGAAATCGAAGGCAAAAAGAAAATCATTATCGACGAGGACTGGAAAGGCCGGGTCGAAGCCGAAAAAGAAGCGGATCGCCTTAAGCAAGAGCAGCCTCAAGCCCGCCAGCAGCCGGAATCCGAGGAAACCTTGCCTGCGCCCACGCTTTCGTTTCTGGCCGGCACGCTGTATTTGCAGGGGGCCATCGCGTTGGGCCTATTATCCGATCCGAGTTCCGACAAGCAACCCGCGGTGCGGATAAGTCAAGCCCGGCACGCCATCGAATTATTGTCCATGCTGCAGCAAAAAACCGAAGGCAACCGCACATCGGAAGAAACCGAAGAGATCGAGGGCATGCTCCACCAACTCAGGCTGGCGTTTATTACGGTAACGCAGAACTCAGAACGCAGAACTTAGAACGCAGAACTCAGAAGAAGAAACTCGGAACACGGAACTTAGAAACTGCGCGGGAATAACTTGGTTATATTTGTGATGCAGGCGAGACGCCTGCAACCACAAGCACAAATTACTCAATTTATTTCGCGGCGCCTTAAAGAAGTTTCTTATTTCTGCGTTCTGAATTCTGCGTTCTGTGTTTAAAAAATTTCCATGCCCGGTCCGGGGATATAAAGGGCAGGCGCATCGTGCACCCTGGAAAACCCCTCCCTGGTGACCTGCTGCTTCAACCGGCGTGACGGATCCGGGTTATTATTTTCGGGAATCCGCCGGACCGGGCATGGGATAGTTCCTTTGGTTAATTTTCTTGTTCCCAGGCTCTGCCCGGGAACGGTTATTTGTCCTATTTTGAAAGTCGGTCGAATAATCTCCGGAATTTCGGCATCTTGGTTTCCAGATATTTGATCCAAGCGGCGGGCCGCCAGATTTCCACGCACACTGCCGCCCCCAAAATAAGTGCTTCTCCGTTTGCTTCCACGCCCAGGAACTCGCGAAAGCCCTCGGGTATGAGCAGCCGTCCTCGCCCGGCCAACTGCACTGTCCGATGCCGGGTGGAGAGCAGGCGGCCGAGCAACTGCACTTGGGCGATTTTCTCTTGAAGTCTTCCGGCACGCATTTTTTGTTTTACCAATTCCATGCCCTCGTCCAGGCGGGCTTGCCAGAGCGGGGCGCTCCACAGGCTCAAACATCCGGGCCGCTCCTTGGCCAGGATGCAGTCGGTCGATTCGGCAGTTAGCAGATCGGCGAACTCGCTGGGAATCGAGACCCGCCAGCGCTCGTCCAGCGTTCGCGGATGCTCGCCTAGCAGGAAGTCCTCGACTGCGGGCATGTTTTATTTAAACGCACCTATTCCACTGTGAAGTGTTTTGTTTTATTTAGGGAAAGATTTCCACAATAAATCGCTTATTTAGATAATAAATGGGCAGTTATCCCACAAAAACTATAAATAGGAATTTATCATTCCTTGTGGCTTTGACAAGTACCCAAATGGACTTTTTTGCAAAAAAATTCCAAAATGCCCCGATAGAGGTGGAAACGTCATAAAGTGTGCAAGGCAGTCCATTTTCCCAGCTCACCATGCATATAGCTGAAGTTTTGCAAAACTCCAGATGTAAAAAAAGTTGCCAGCTTTAGACAAGACAATACACAGTGGGAAAGACGGGTTATCTTGGTTGCTGATTATCAGCTTCGTCTTCGATGTCGGCTGGTGTGGATCCGCTGCTGTTTCGCTCAAGCACCAACACTACCCCGGCCGTCAATCCGCCCGCCAAATAGCCGAAGAATGCCCCCAGGGGAGCGGTAAATATCATCATGGAAACTGCCATCAAAAACCGCAACAATATGTTATTTGTAGCGATGATGTCGTTTGAGAATAGAGTGATACAGCCCATTTCAACCGGCAGTAAAAAAACGCCGGTCCAAATCGATGCCGCCCTGGGGTATTTGCCGCCAAAGAGGATTGCTTGCCCCAAGGCGACGCCGAATACAAGCACCCCAAATACGCCGTATATAATCGGCGGTGCGTTTATCCATCGAAAAATGGAAAACAGTATTGCGAAAAGAGTAACCATCATCATCATAATCGCGATGCTGAATTTTCGCGGCATGCCCACTGCCGGCCTTTTGTCCCAGGACGCACCCCATGCGACAGCCACTTCCGCCGAGCAATTCACGTCAACCGGCGGCGATAGCGATGCGTTTTTGTCGGCGGTCTCGGATTGTTGGGCCGTTTTTGAGGATAAAGCCCGAAGCACCGCGTTTTTCAGTCGCTCGTAATCGATGCCGTATCCGGCGAAAAACGGCGACAATGAAGGATCGGCGCCGGCAATCAGGGCCAGAAGAAGATGTTCGGCCCCTAAAAAACAGTGGCCAAGCCGCCGGGCTTCATCTTCTGCCCGCCGTAGCCACCGATCTATTAAATCGCGTAATAAGTATTTGGCGTTCGCATCATCCGCATTTCTAATGGAGGAGTTGTTTTCCGCGGACTTCTGTAATTTATCCCGTTCGATCAATTGGTCCATGTCCCGGGTGAACGACCACATGTCGATGTTCATTTCTTCCAGCAAGGTCAGCGGAAAGCGACGTTCCCAGCGGATAAGCGTCCACAACAACAACATGCTCGCCGACGATTCGTCCAAAACCATCGGCGCGCGGGCGGCCCAGCGCGCGGGCATTTGTTCGATAATTTCGATCAGCGTGCGGACGCAGCGCCGGGCGTAAAGCTCTTGTCGGTCGAACATGCCGCACCTTCCGCACTTTTGCCAGGAAACAATCTTTTTTTCGCAACGTTAAAACCGGGACGCCCCCAAGTTATTATCCACCGAACATCCGTCATTTATTCCAAGGGATGTTTTGGCGGGAATAGCGGCGGCCGTGAGCCGTTGGGGATCATCGAGAACAGACCGCAAATAATACTTATCCCTTGCAGGATCGGACTTATCGCATATATGGAGTAGAAAATGAATGCTTCCGGCATTAAACCGGATGACCGGTAAGGCGTTGCACTCCCGCCCATCAAACTCAACAACACATTCAATACGGGCATAATTATGACTGACACCGCCAATAACCAACACGACAAACGAAACAACGCCCAACTTTGCACGCGTTCCGGTTTAAATAACAAGGCCAACAGCATTCCCACCAACAATATCGCCGGCAGCCACCCGCTCCCGACCTGCTGCAACAACTGAGATAAAAATAATGTCTCATTTGGCATGGATTATATACCTCCTCATAAAAAACATGAAAATTAGCGTGATCGAACTAAACTGTCTCAAAACCGTGCGAAAGTATTTCGTTCTCTTGGGAGCAACTCAGGCAGGATAAGATTAGAGTTAAACTTATCATTCCAATCCCGGCCTGTCAATAAAAGAGTGTGACAATACGCCTTGGCTTGACAATAAGAAATCCGCCACATTCGGCTATTCGCCCAGCGTCGAACGACGCCGCAAGATGTGATGGTAGTGCTGGGCAAAGCGATGGGCCTCATCGCGGACATATTGCATCAGCCTTAATGCGTATGAGTGACGGCTTAATCGCAGGGGCTCGTCTTTGTGCTTCACGTAGATCAACTCCTCGCGCTTGGCCAAGGAGAGTATCATGGGCGGATCGATTTGCAGTCCGGCCAATGCGCTCAGCGCCGCGTTGAGTTGTCCTTTGCCGCCGTCGATCAGCAACAGGTCGGGCATGGTTTCGTTTTCCCTGTGCAGATGTTGGAAACGCCGGGAAACGGCTTCGTGGATGGCGGCGAAATCGTCTCCGCCGTGAGAGCCGTTGATCCGCATCCGCTTGTACCCGGGCTTGAATGGCAGACCGTCGATGAATTGCACCACCGAAGCCACGGTCTCCATGCCCGCCGTGTGGGCCACGTCCACGCCTTCGATGATCCGCGGCTGCCGGGGTAAATGCAAAACCTTTTGCAAACCGGCCAGACCTTTTTTCGGATCGATGGGAAAAACCTCGGGCTGAACGTGCGTTTCCAGCACGCCGCGCTTATCGAGCGAATTCAACATCTCGATTTCGTCGCGCAGCCGGGCGGCTTCCTCGAAACGCAATTCCTTTGCCGCAGTCTCCATCTCTTCGTGCATTTCCTTAAGCAGATTATCTTTGTTGCCGTCTAAAACCTGTTGCAGATGCCTGATGTCCTTGCGATACTCTTCCTTCGAGATCCGCAGATTGCAAGGCGCGGTGCATTGCTCGATGGAATGCAGCAGGCAGGGACGGAACCATTGCCAGCGCTTGTCGTCGGCATCGATATCCAGCGAGCAGGTGCGGAACTTGAAGATTTTCTGCAACGCCTGGATCGCCCCGCGCAACTGCCGCGGATTGGGAAACGGCCCGTATAGCTTCGACCCGTGGCCTTTCGGTTTGCGCGTGAAGCAAATGCGGGGAAAATCCTCGCGGACGTGGATTTCCAGATACGGAAATGTTTTCCCGTCGCGGAGGTCCCTGTTGTATTTAGGCAGAATATCCTTAATAAGGCGGGCTTCCGTGAGTATGGCGTCGATCTCGTTTTTTGCTTCGAGATATTCTATATCGCGGATTTCCCGCACCAGTTTTGCCGTTCGCGGGTCTTCCGCGGCCGCCTTGAGGAAGTAGCTTCCCGCCCGGGATCGCAAATTTTTCGCCTTGCCGATATAGACAACCCTGCCTGCGGCGTCTTTCATCAGGTAAACGCCGGGCGTCTGCGGAAAGGAACGGACTTTTTCCGCCGCCAAGGAATTATCTTGGGGGATGGGAACTTCTATCGACATGAAAACCCCCACGCATCATGCCCAATTATAATAAGGACCTCCCTAAATTTTAATTCAAAGTAGGGCGTCAATGGGCAGAAAAAACATCTGGATGAGCATCACAAGCTGCCACCGATTATGTTCACCCAAACTTCTCGCTTTTTTGTCATGTCTTTTAAGATTTAGTACATTATATACAAATGATATTAAACAGCAAACAGAAAAAATGACTTCTTAATACATTATATTTTCATTTCCTAGGTGTAAATTCTCTAGTATGTAATTGCCTTGCCCTTATATAGTGTTAAAGGCTTATAGCCAATAACTGCATAATTAACAGATTCACCTATGGTTGTTGTAGTTCTTATTACATTAGAAAAACCGCTTTTTATTTATTAGTTTTTATCTTCCTGGCGACAAATTTGTTTTTTGTTGTAAAAACTTCACTCACACTTGACCTTGGCTCATTTAAGACTTCTACAGAAGATCTGCTCTCCGGGCAGTGAAAATTTGCCCATTGAAATCAGGAAACACTTCAGGACGGTTGGCAGTAAAGTAAAGAATTGCTTTCAATAAACAAAATGGTATACATTTACCCAATACCCAGAAGGGGTTTATAATTAGTGGGGGTGATAGCCATATCCGTATAGTGATGTATCATATTTTGTATCTAATTCCACTGGGAAATCACCTGTCAAATTGGCAGTGATGGAAAAGGATTAGTTATAGTCTTTGCCAAGGATGGCGGGTGTGACTGAGTCTTGGTACTGAACCTGTTTTTGTAACTCGCTCTATATCAATAACTTATCACATCCGACTTTTTTTGGCGCGCCGATTGCTTTACCTTCGGAAACGTCCATTCCACGCGCAGGATTGGCAGACATATTTCGCAATATATCTAATTTGGAGACCACTAAGCATGGCAAAAAAACAAGAAGCAAAGAAAACCACCATCGGTAATATCAAACTCCAACCGCTAGGAGACCGGGTGGTGGTCGAACGGGAAGAATCGGAATCGATCACGGCCGGAGGCATTGTGTTGCCCGATACGGCCAAGGACAAGCCTGCCCGCGGAAAAATTATCGCCGTGGGCGACGGCCGATTAATGAAAGACGGCTCGCGCTCCCCCCTGCAAGTAAAAGCAGGCAATCGCGTGTTGTTCAGTTCTTACGCGGGCGATACGTTCAAGCTCGGCGATCGGGAATTATTACTCATGCGCGAAGAAGACATTTTCGCCATTATCAAATAACATCGAATAACCAAGCGTTTTAAGGAGAACACCTCTAATGCCTAAAATGATAGCTTTTGACCAGGAAGCCCGCGAAGCCTTGCGCCGCGGCGTTGCCAAACTTGCCCAGGCGGTTAAGGTCACACTCGGACCGCGTGGCAGAAACGTGATTTTGCAAAAAAGCTTCGGCTCCCCCACCGTCACCAAGGACGGCGTGACCGTTGCCAAGGAAATCGATCTCGAGGACGTGTACGAGAACATAGGCGCAAAGATGGTCCGCGAGGTCGCCTCGAAAACCTCCGACGTGGCAGGCGACGGCACCACCACGGCCACGATCCTGGCCGAGGCGATTTTTAACGAGGGCCTGCGCGCGGTCGTGTCCGGAGTCAATCCCATCCAACTGAAACAAGGCATCGAAAAGGCCGTTGCCGACATCATCGAAAAACTCAAAAGCATGTCGATCTCGGTCAAGAATAAAAAGGAAGAGATCGCCCAGGTCGGCGCGGTTGCCGCAAATAACGACGCCGAAATCGGCAAACTCCTGGCCGACGCCATGGAAAAGGTGGGCAAGGACGGCGTGATCACCGTCGACGAAGGCAAGAGCCTGGGTACCGAAGTCGAATGGGTCGAGGGCATGCAGTTCGACCGCGGCTATCTTTCGCCCTACTTCGTTACCGATCCGCAAAAAATGGAATGCGTCCTGGAAGACGCCTACATCCTTGTATATGAAAAGAAACTCTCCAGCATTAAGGAACTGGTTCCGATCCTGGAAAAAGTGGTCAACGCCGGCAAACCGCTGGTGA
>JBEKIK010000025.1:0-9650 GCA_050011795.1 Thermoguttaceae bacterium
GTTGGGTGGATTGTTTTGGGACCATCCCTACCCGGCCCGCCAAACTCAAAAACGGCACGCGGGGATTTTCATCTTCAGCGCGAGTTTCCCAAGCTTGATTATTGATGTTATAGGCTTTGTTCGAGCCGGGCAGTTCAAAAAAACCGACCGGAATTTGGGATTGCCCGGAGGCGGCGGATTTTTCGCCCAGGTGTCGATCGGCGGCCGAAGGCCAGGCCATTGCCATGCCGCATTTCCCTTGCCAAAAGGCCGCACGCACGGCGGCGGGATCGGACTGCAACGCCTCCGCGGACCCGAGTTTTGCCGCCGCCGCTAGTTCCTCTAACGCCCGGACCATGGGCGGACCGGCCACAAGCGGCTCCATGGTCTTTATATTGAACAACGTTGAATAGTTATCGCGATGTTTGGCATAAGGAGCCGCCCGGGCAAGTAAAACCAACCCGGCCCAACCCGGCCCCAGCGGTTCGGCCGTGCCGGACCATGGAGACTCGGCGGTCGATTGTTTCATGCCGGCCAGGAGTTTAGCCAGTTCCTGGTATTCGGCCCAGGTTTGCGGAGGCTTGCGGTTTAACTGTTCCAAAAGATCAACGCGATAATAAATAACAAACACCGGCGAACCGAAAGGCACTGCCACGACTTCGCCGCCCCAGCCGACCTCCTGTTGGCGCGATAGATCGAAAATGTCGGCCCATTGGACGGTTTTCTGCATGGACGCCGGTACGGGAACGATCATTTTTTGTTCGGCGAAAGGAGCGATAAAACGCGGATCGCAGAGCACGGCATCGGCCGGAATGTTTTTCGATTGGGATTCGGCAAGGTCTTTTTCAGCAATTTGCAGGACTTCAACCTCCGCGCCGGTTTGGGAATTCCATTCGCCCTGCAATCGGGTGACGGCCGCGGCCAGTTCAGGATCCCCGGCCACGGCAAGTTTTAATTTTATTCCCAATAAAGGTAATTTCTCCGCCGGCGCGGTGGAACTTGGGCTGGAACCGGAGCACCCGGCCAAACACAATAAAAAAAACGCAACGGCCGTGATCCGGAGATAACAGGTTTTCAGCCGGGAGCCAAGGTCCTCAAGCCCGCAAGTCCCTTCTCCGGGCACAGCGCCAGCGGTCGGGAGAGGGTTAGGGTGAGGGCCTTTCATCCTCATATAGACCATGAGGAAATTGTTTTGGGATAGGGACTCTATCATTATTATTAATGCCATAAAACTAATGCCAAGGAAATCAAAGAGTTTGCACATTAGAACATTCAGGGCGGTTTCGTCAATGGAATCTTCACTGTACCCGCCGGCTAAAAATCTAACAAAATCAGGAGGCCGGACATTCTTGTCCGGCCGGCAAAAGACAGGCAAGAATGCCTGCCCTCCTATTCATAATGATTGTGTTAATGTGTTACAATGACCATTCGACAATTACGTAAAACTTGATTATAATGTCAAATTTGGGATATCTATCAGATCACGGACTCAACATGATAGAACATCTCTGGTCAAAACGGGAAATCCTTGGTTTTATAGTTTAGGAAAACCATCATGGGCGTTTTTTTGGGCATCGACATCGGCACCTCCGGTACGAAAACCCTGGCAATAAATGAAAAAGGCGCCATTTTGGCCTCGGCAATGGGGACTTATCCCTGTTATGTCCCAAAACCATTGTGGAGCGAGCAGGACCCTGAAGACTGGTGGCAGGCCACGATCCAGTCGGTTCGCAAGGTAATGTCCAAGGCCAGGCTCAAGCCGGGCGACGTAAAGGCGATCGGACTGTCCGGCCAGATGCACGGCTCGGTCTTTCTCGACAAGCAAAACAAGGTCATCCGCCGCGCGATCCTGTGGAACGATCAGCGGACGTCGGCCGAATGCGACGAAATCGAACGCCGCGCCGGGGGCCGGGCAAAACTCATAAAGATGGTCGCCAATCCCGCCTTGACCGGCTTTACCGCCCCAAAAATCCTCTGGCTTAGAAACCACGAACCGAAACATTTCGACAAAACCCGCAAGATTCTTTTGCCCAAGGACGAAATCCGCCGCCGCCTGACCGGCCAGTACGCCACCGAGGTCAGCGACGCCAGCGGCATGTTGTTGCTGGACGTGGCCAAACGCAAGTGGTCCAAGGAATTGCTTTCGGCCTTGGAACTCGACGTCGACCTTTTCGCCGCTTGTTATGAATCCGAGGAAATAACCGGCAAACTCACGCCCGCCGCCGCTAAAACCCTGGGCCTTACGACCGATTGCCTGATCGTGGGCGGGGCCGGCGACTGTGCCGCCGGGGCGGTTGGCAACGGAATCGTCAATCGAGGAGTTCTTTCCACGTCCATAGGCACTTCCGGCGTGGTGTTCGTCCATAGCGACGAATTAAAAATCGATCCCAAGGGGCGAGTTCACACCTTTTGCCACGCGGTGCGCGGCAAGTGGCACATGATGGGAGTGAATCTTTCGGCTGGCGGTTCTTTGCAATGGTTCCGCAATGAATTGTGCAAGGCCGACGTCGCCGCGGCTAAAAAGGCTGGAAAAGAAGTCTACGACGCCTTGACCGAAGAGGCCGAAACGGTCCCGCCCGGCAGCCAGGGACTTTTTTTTCTACCCTATTTGTCGGGCGAACGGACTCCGCATGCCGATCCATACGCACGCGGTTGCTTTATCGGGTTGACCTTGGCCCACGGTCGGGGACACCTGATTCGAGCCATTCTGGAAGGCGTAACCTATTCCATGCGCGACAGTCTGGATATCTTCGAGCATTTGGACGTGCCGATCAAACAAATTCGCGCATCCGGCGGAGGCGCGCGGAGCGGCCTTTGGCGGCAAATCCAAGCCGACATGTTCGGACGCAAGGTGGTAACAATCAACAGCGAGGAAGGTCCGGCCTATGGCGTGGCCTTGCTGGCCGCCGTAGGCGCGGGTACGTTTAAGGACATCCGCGAGGCCTGCGCGGCTGTGATCCGGGTGGTTTCGGAAACATCGCCCAACCGCGATGCTAAAAAACGCTACGACAAGGCTTTCCCCCTGTACCAGCAGCTCTACCGTTCGCTGAAAAACGATTTTAAAAGCATTGCCGCATTGGAAAAAGGATGAAGGCGGAAGGATGAAGGATGAAAGAACTAATCAGAAACCGCTTGCGGTTTCGCGACTCATGCCCGCCGTTGTCGCGGGATAATAAATCCGGCTTCTTTCTTCCCAGATGGCGAATACTTGCCGAGATTGCCCTTGTTTTCGCGGTTTTTTTCCTTCAAGGCGCCTGGCCCGTTCCGGATGTGAACGAGCCGTATTACCTGGGCAAGACGATTCATTATTGGAATCCTGCTTGGGCCGCGGGCGATTTCTTTCTGGACTCGAAGGACACGCACAAGGTTTTTTATCTCACTTTCGGATGGCTTTCGCTATGGTTGAGGACCACTGCCCTTGCCTGGACCGGCCGGATTATTACCTGGTGGCTTTTGGCGTGGTCCTGGCGGCGATTGAGTTTCGCCGTGCTGCCCAGGCCCGGCTGGTCGATCCTGAGCGCCGCGTTGTTTGCCATGCTCATGGATAACTGCCACATGGCCGGCGAATGGGTGATCGGAGGGGTGGAAGCCAAAGGTTTCGCCTATGTGCTCGTTTTTTTGGGGCTTGAATCGCTGGTAAAAAACCATTGGAATCGAGCTTGGCTCTTGCTCGGCGCAGCCTCGGCGATACACGTGTTGGTGGGCGGTTGGGCGGCCGTTGCGGCCCTGTTGGCCTGGCTTTTGATCGGACGCGGCCGGCCCGGGCTGCGATCGATGTGGCCGTCGTTGTTGGGCGGACTTCTGCTGGCCCTGCCTGGTTTACTGCCCGCCTTGTTCTTAAATGCCCATGCCGATGCGGAAATCATTCGGCAGGCAAATCAAATCTATGTTTTCGAGCGATTGCCTCATCACTTGGACATATTTCATATATATCCCCAGTTCATAATTCGATTCGTGTTCCTGACGTTGCTCTATTTCGCCTTGAGTTGGCGAATTTCGCTCGTTAGCGGCCATGCTGCGACCGACCAACCGACCATGCCGACCAATGCTGCGCATCGGTGCCCGATGGTGCCCGTCGGTGCCCGTCGCGGCTTTACAACGGACGCCATGAACAACGACGTTAAATCATCAATAAAGCGGTTCCACGCATTCGTTTCCGGGGCCATAGCCATCGCCCTGGCAGGCGTTGTCATTAATATGCTGGTGTTTTTCGACTGCGATCTGTCGGCCGGATTGCTGCGATATTATTGGTTCCGGATATCCGACGTGGCAGTGCCCTTGGGCGTGTCAATGCTGGGGTGCTGGTGGATCGTGGATTCGCGGCCCTCTCGGTCGGCTATCGGTCGTTTCGCCGCCGTTTTGGCAAGCTTGGCGGTGATCTATCATTTCGGCTCATTGGCGATTCAGCGGTTGCAGCCCGCCGCGCCCCGGGCCGAGCGCCTGGCAAATCCTCAGGCCTGGCAGGAGGCGTGTATTTGGGCGGCCGACGAACGGAACACGCCCACCACGGCCCGATTTATCACCCCACGTCAGGCGCAGACGTTTAAATGGTATGCCCATCGTGCGGAGGTTGCCACCTGGAAAGACGTGCCCCAGAACGCCCCGGAAATAGTGCAATGGCGTGAAAGAATGCAAGATCTTTTTGCCACCGACCTCAGCGATCCCGAGTATCGCTGGTACGAAACCCTGAACGAATTGGGCGTGGGGCGGATCGAGGAACTAGGCCGGAAATACCAAGCCGATTTTCTCATAACCGAGTCGTTCGATCCAGCGTTGAATTTAAAAGTTGTCTACCGGAACGAAGCCTATATCATATATAAATTAAGGGATTAGAGATTAGGGATTGGAGATTAGAGCGGAAGTTCAAATGCAGAATTATGAATGCTGAATTGCTGAATAAATCAAAGAAACCAATCGCGATTTCACAGCGCCTACAGCCTAAAGTCTACAGCCTAAAGCCTACTATGAAAGCCGTTATTTTCGACATGGATGGTTTGATGTTCAATACCGAGGACGTTTACACATTGGTAGGCACGGAGTTATTGCGCCGCAGGGGGCGGGAATTTACCCCGGAATTGAAAAACGAGATGATGGGGCTTAAGCCTCAAACGTCCTTCGAGATTATGATCCGCGCCTTCAATTTACGCGAAACGTGGCTGGAATTGGCGGCCGAATCGAACGCCCTGTTTATCGGCTTATTGGACGAGCATCTGGCCCCCATGCCGGGCCTGATCGAGTTGCTCGACGCCCTGGAGGCCGCCGACATTCCCAAGGCCATCGCCACCAGCAGTTCCAGGGTCTTGATGGACGCCTGTCTAAAGCGTTTCGACATGCACCGGTGTTTTCGCTTCTTTCTCACTGCCGAAGACATCACCCGCGGCAAGCCCCACCCGGAGATCTATCTTACCGCCGCTGCACGTTTTGAGGTTAACCCAAGCGAGTTACTGGTCTTGGAAGATAGTCAAAACGGGTGTAAAGCCGCGGCCGCCGCCGGCGCTTTTACCGTGGCCGTGCCTGCCCGGCACAGCCGCACGCACGATTTCAGTTCGGCCGCTATGGTCGTTGAAAACCTATCCGATCCAAGGCTTTACGAAGTTTTGGGCTTAAAATAATCCGCGCTGCCGCTAATCTAAGTGCAGGCTTTGCTTGCATTGCCATTCGCCGAAACCGGTGCAAATAAACCGCTTGCGGTTTCGCGATATCTGTGAAATATACACCGTCTTTTCCCTACTTTCAGGTTAAGGAAAAATTTGGTAGTGGGTTAAATTGAAACTTTTTTTGTGCGAATCTGGCACGCGACTTCGGGCAGCAAATCCACCATTTCTTCGATGCTCCATAGATGATCGGTAACGCCCGCTTTCATCGCTGGGGTACTTTTCAAGGTTTGGTGGATTCTGACAAAGTTGTGATACATGGCCGTTATCGTAAAGGAATAAGCAAGCATATCGGCCTTTTTGGAAAAGGCATTGGTTAGCCTTGTGTATCTTCTGTTATTCATCCTGAAATTAAGGTTCTGCCGTTCGATGTAGCTTGTCGATATGTGGGCCGGATCGGGATTGCCCATTATAACCTTTTTCTTTGTTCCGTTGCATTTAGGCGGGCTGTAGCGTGTTTCTGAGCCGGTTTCGGCCTTACCATAGAGTTTATGAAGCATGGCGTAATCAATCTCGGCAAAGCAATCTGTCACGGCATTAAGATAGGAATTGTGGGAATCGGTTGTAAGCTGAACCCGGTGGGCTAACTGATCTTGAATGTCTTTCATAAAGGTGTAAGCGCTAGAGGCGTCACGATTGCCAAAGTGCCAAGAGAAAAGCAGTTTGGTATCTGCGTCCAAGGCCGTCCAGGTCCACATGCTGCCCACGCCCGGCTGACCACGCATTTCATCGGGCAGGTTCTTCTCTTTGGCATAACAGAAGCACCATATTTCATCGCACTGGACCCGCTGGGATTTCAGGTTGCGAAAGACATTGTTTTGGAAGTCCAGACAGGCTTGGCCCAATTCGCGGGTCAGCTTTTGAATGGTGTTTTTGGCAACCCCCGTCATTCGGGTGGTAGCTCTAATAGAGCAGCCATCCACTAGGCATCGGATGACCGCACAGCGTTTTTCATGGGTTATTGTGTTCATATCTATATTATACTTGACCGCTCAAGCATGTCAAGAGGGAAAATATCGAATTAATCCAAAATGTCTTGATACGTTGATGACGAATAAGCCTAATGACTGGTAGGTCTTATGTGTTGCGGACTCTATGAAAATCACCTAAAGTGGTATAAAATATAAAGTTGACAAAAATAAGGTAGGTTAGTATAGTACTAAATTTCTTGCACCTGCTTTCTTTTGTCGCCTTGCTTGGTGAAGCAAATGTCCGAAAACGGTTCCTCAGAATTAGAACATACCGACCGACCAAAACCTGGTGCAAAAAAAGAAAGTTTGGCCGTTTTTCTGGGGGTTGATTTTTACCGTGGAATACGACTTGATAGAAAAATTGGCTTAGAATTTGCGTCAATCATTACGGATTTTATGCCCACTGAAAACGTAAGCATATCAGACAACAGATTGGTAATTAAAACACCAGCAAATGATTTTGAAGTTCATATATCGCAAACAAGCATACAACTAGTGCAAAAAGATTTAAGCAAAGGACAGGAGTTTTTTGAAAAAAGGTTCCAGGTAATCCTTAATCGCTTTTCTGAGCGATTTAGCCCTGAAATGATTTTATCGTCAAAAGCGATGATTCGGGCGCTTATTGAAATTGATGGAGATGCCCGGTCATTTATCGGTTTTCATTTAATGAGACTAAATCCAGAAACCTTGACGTTAATGAAGCGACCGTTGCATCTGTTTGGATTAAGGTTATTTTTCCCGCCTTTTGAAGTTGAGCAAAGCGAATCCGAAAAACAACCAGGACATGAATCAGCTATAAAGCCAGAAGATTGGAGTGCAGACGTAAAAATTGAATCATGGATTGAAAATCCAAGCAAATTATTTTTGGAAGTAGATGGCAGATGGGACGAACCTAAAGTATGGAATAATGAATCAGTCGAAGAAGTATGGTCAAGAGTCGCTACAGTAGATCAATTTATTGACAAGAATTTGGCTCCTTATTTAAATGAAGCACCCGACATGGATGATAATGATAATTAGAAAGGAGGATGTCATGAGCATTGGCGAATTAAGATCGAAAAATGCAAATTATGTAGCATGGGGTATAGTGAAAACGACATCGTATTTTACTCCCAATGTACCCTTAAACGAAAAACACGTCATAAGCGGCGCTGGTGAATGGCCGGCATCGCAGAATGATCCTCTCCCACATCGAAACGGCACGACAGAAGAAGATCTTGCCGCTCATCGTGATGCGATGGAAGAGCCAGGCGATAGCAAAGATTTTGAAACCCTGTGCAATGAACTCGGAGTGTAATTTCATTGCAATAGGAATTAATCTATGCCTGCCGAGGATAAACCTATTGAATACCGAATACTTTATAGACCTTCTGCCGAAAGTGATATTAGAAAAATCAATAAGAAACACAAAGAACAGCTTCCGAGCATCGTAAAAAAAATCCGTAATCTCAAGATCAATCCTCGATCCACTAATGCTGAAAAGCTCTCAAATAATGATGAATATAGGATTCGGGACGGGGACTATAGAATCACTTACACAATAGATGATTCCAAAAAGATTGTTGTAATAGGTCGTGTAAGAAATCGTAACGAAGTGTATAAAAAAAGGCGCTGACTTGCTCTATTTTTTTTGTTTGTTTCTTTTCCTTTCCCATCTGGTTTGTGCGGCTTTCTTTGCAATTTCTACTCGTTTTAACTGGGACAGTTTTTTTGCTCTAGCAAGACCACCCTTCAGCCCTCCCAGCCTTCCGAGTGCCACCGCAGCCGGATTCTTCTCTTTTGGCGGTTCGGCATCCGGCACTATCTGATCTAGTATAGATCGGGCCAGTTCTTGGGTGTCTTTTTGTTTGCTTGATCGCTTAGGCATACTAGAAGTATACCATGATTTGTAGACTAATCAATACAGGAAAATATCATCACCCAAGTGCTAGCACTAGCGGCACTATTTCTGTATCCACTAAAGTATTAATCTCGACTAATACCGCAGAGTGTAGAATGATGCTTTTTGGCTTGGATTTTGTTGTTTTTTTCAAACTGACCCACTACCAAAAATTTTAACCCCCTTGACATTTTTCTTGCTAAGATGATACATTCAATAATACTCTAGGAAGAGCTTTGTGAATGAGCGTTTTAACTGGAAAACGTATAGGACTTGTACAAGGAGAAGCCGGATGCTCAAAACCCTTGGAATAGTCCAGGCTTGCTGTCATGCACGCCAGTTTCATTGCAGGGCCGCCAGAAAACTTGGGGGGCGGTCGGTTCTGGAATGGGTCATCCGCCACGTGACCGATTCCCTGCGCCTGGACGGTGTGATCGTGCTGGTTTGCGATGACGCCGATCATCGTTTCATGCGAAATCTCGTACCCACCGACGTCCCCATATACGTGGGCACCAAACCGGACAGCTTGGGGCGTTTTTCCCAGGCCCTGGAACAATACGCCACTGAAGACGTGGTTCGCGTACGCGGCGACCATCTTTTTATCGACCCGGCCCTGATCGACCGCCTGGTGACCGCCGCCGCGGATGATCCGCAATGCGACTACGTGAGCTACCGTTCGCGCGACGGCCGGCCGGCCGTTCTTTCGCCGGTGGGAATTTATGCCGAATGGATCCGCGCAAGCGCCCTGCACAAAGCGGCCCGCCATGCAAAACGTCCCGAAGAACGCGAGCATGTCACAAGATTCATTTATTCCCATCCCGAAAAATTCAACATCCGCCTGATCCCAGCCCCGGCGGAAATCGACCGGGACGACGTGCGATTGTCCGTCGAGATGGAAGAGGATTGGGATCACATACTGACTATCTACGAGGCCCTGGGACCGGATAAAATGGATTGGCGGAGGATCGCCAATCTGCTCGATCAGCAGCCGGCCTTGCGCACCCGCATGGCCGCCCTGAACCGCGACACCGTTCACGCCCAATGGTAACGGTAAAAGGATGAAGGATGAGGGATGAAGGATGAATGGATTTGTGTAGTGTTTGATTCTGTGTTAAATTGAGGATAGTAATGCAAAACATAAAAATAAACGAAAAAGCCCGATAACAA
>JBEKIK010000026.1:0-9489 GCA_050011795.1 Thermoguttaceae bacterium
GGATTCGTGCGTGGTCGGACGAGGTCAATAAAACTCAGCGAGGCGTCGATTGGCAAATGAAAATCGATGATGCCCGCTGTAAACTAAAATCAGTGTATCCCAAATTAAAGCTGTGACGCAGCGCTAGAGCGCATCAAGTTTCTTTATAGCGGAAAACATTTAGGCGAGCGGCCGGCGTTTGCCGGCTGAGGTTCTTTTTGAACGCTGCAATGATACTTGAATCGCACTAGTTACTGCCTTGTTGGCTGACGTAGTTTGACGATTTTTCAAGCCAAGGAGGTGAAGATGCCGTGTCGGCGGTAGTAGCGGGTTCTTTACTGTTCGAGGCGATTATTTTCAGATTGGCGACGATCACGTCGGACACGACGCGGTTTCCCAGGGCCTGATCGATTTGCTCGCGGATCTGCCGTTTGAGGTCGTTTAGGGCCGGATCGTCGAAATCTCCGCTATGTGCCTGACGCAGTAGCGATTCGATCTCTTCTTGCACCCGATATTTATGGGAAGTCAGACGAATCCTGGCGATCCGGTCCAGGCCCTCAAGTGCGGTAATGTAAAGGGAAAATTCGGCGCCGGCGATCCGGCCCCCTGCCGTTTTATCGGCCGTGAACTGGAAGTTCCCCACCCCGATTTCCGGGCTGTACTCGATCGGAGCATGGGTGTTGCTCGTTTTATAATACGCCAAACCGATGCCGTGGATCACCAGAGTGCTAATTAGTAAAAAAGCCAGCCAATACTGCATCGTTTTGCCGCGAAGCAAGGCAAACCTTGACTTGCCGGCAGTCGATGCTTCGGTTTTTTCTTCATCGGAACTTGGGTTTTCAGGACGCTTTGTTTCGCTGGTCATCGTAATAACTCCGGGAATGTTTTTGGAGATTCAATGCCCTAGTGACTCTTCCCCGAAATTGTTGCCGGTGGTACGATGGCATTCATCATGCCCACGCGAGCGTGGGCATGGCACCCAACCGGCAATAACTTGCTGGATGAGGCCCTAGCACTGAAATCGACGCAACGGCACGGGAAAACGGCTTCCCCCCCCGGGGTTGGCACTTTATTTTCTTTTTAAGTTTAGCTTTCAAACTGCCGCGGATGACAAGAAAAAAATAGGGGGCCTCGAACGTGCCACATTCCACAGTGGCGGGACAGAAGGTAAGGGCAAGTTAACCTTCTATCTTAATTACGTCTGAGGCCCCACGGGCCAGTCTAATTATGTGTAAGTTTCTCATTTACACGTCTTTATTGTCTACAATTGTTGTGCCAATTCTAAGACAAACATGGATAATTGCCTTGATTTTCGGTGTAACTTCAATTGCGAAAAGTACTTATGTTTACAATCACCCAGGCAACTGTATTATGATAATATAAGTTTATCAATTTTTTAGATGTATGATTTTGCTGCACTTCGATTGTTTTACGCTACAAGATCTCAAAGATTCGTATATATTGTACGGCCGAGACAGGATCAAACAGGATGTCCCCAACCACCCATCATTACTAGAGAGATGCCTTGCCAATAACTTCTCCATCACAACCTATAAAAACGGACTGGGTGTTAATCCTGCACAATCCCAAAGCCGGGGTGCGAGATACACATGAAGACGTCCAGCGCCTGGCAAAATTGCTCCGGCAGCAGCGATTTGAAGTGGAAATCCTCACCGATCTGGACCCCGTCGCCCGACTTGCCAATACGTTATTGGACGAAGGGAAACTTCGCGCACTAGTAGGCGTGGGAGGTGACGGAACCGCCGCGGAACTGGTAAACCGCACAAAACAAGGCATGCCCCTGACTTGGCTTCCCAGGGGCAACTCGAACCTCTTGGCCCGTTATCTATGCCTCGACCCGGCCCCGGAACGCCTTGCCGAAACCATTGCCCACGGGACACTGATTCAACTCGATGCCGGCAAGGCGCAGGGAAGAATCTTCCTACTTATGGCCAGTTGCGGGCTGGATGCCGAAGTGGTCCGGCGCGTTCATAACCGCAGGACCGGACATACCCGTTCCCGCTATTATTTCAAACCGCTTTGGGACGTCATACGTACTTATGAGTATCCGGAACTCAGGGTATACTGTGACGAAACATTGAATGACGGCGCGGAAGCCCCCTTCCTGACGGCCCATTGGTTTTCAGTATTTAACCTGCCGTGTTACGGCGGCGGACTGCGTTTTGCGCCCCATGCCGTGGGAAATGACGGCCAGTTAGACCTATGCGGATTCCGCCGGGGAGGTTTTGGCGATTTTTACAATATGTCATTGCCATATACCTCCGACAACACCGGCACATGCGCGATTGGATTACCCGCCGCGTCCGACAGGTGCGCATCGTTTCCGATATTCCCGTGCCTTACCAACTCGACGGCGATCCCGGCGGTTTCCTACCGCTTAATATCGAGGTTTTGCCAAACCGATTGACCATGCTCGTTCCCAAAACCCTGAACCCTGAACCCTGAACCCTACAATCGTGCCTACGAACCCGGTAATTATCGGCCCCTATCGTTGCGGGCGCGGCCAGCCGTTGATGGTCATCGCCGGACCATGCGTCTTGGAAGACAAGGCTTTGGTGTTGTCGATCGCCCACCGACTAAAGCAGATCGCCGCGGAATTAGCCCTGCCGCTTATTTTCAAGGCCTCGTTCGACAAGGCGAATCGCACCAGCCTGAGTTCCTATCGCGGTCCGGGTTTAAAACCCGGGATCGGTATTTTGGCGAGTGTAAAAGAGGCCACCGGATTGCCGGTCACCACCGACATTCACGAGCCTTCGCAAGCGGCGGCGGCCGGCGAGATTTGTGATTTGATTCAGATTCCCGCCTTTCTCGCCCGGCAAACCGATTTGCTGCTGGCCGCGGCAGCGACCGGCCGGCCGGTGCACGTTAAGAAAGGGCAGTTTTTGGCCCCCTGGGACATGAAACACGTGGTCGACAAGTTGGCCTCGGGCGGATGCTCGAGTGTTCTACTAGGCGAACGCGGAACATTTTTCGGTTACGGCCGATTGGTCAACGACATGCGATCGATTCCGCAAATGCAGGCCCTGGGCGTGCCGGTGATTTTCGACGCCACCCATAGCGTGCAAGAGCCGGGCGGATTGGGCGCGGCAACGGGCGGAAATCGGGCCATGGTCGAACCCTTGGCGCGGGCGGCGGTGGCCGCGGGCGCGGACGGCCTGTTTTTTGAAACCCATCCCGACCCCGACTCCGCCCCCAGCGACGGCCCGAACATGATCCCGCTCGATCAATTTCCAGCCCTGCTCAGAGGGGTTTTGGCCATTCGTCAAGCCGTGGAGAAACTGGCATGAAAAGATTTGTTTTCCTGCTGCCGTTGCTGTTCATGGCGGGTTGCGGCGGTTGCCGCGAGCGTGCGGCAATCCCCGGCGGCGGCAATTCCCAATGGCAGGAATCAGATCCCAAGTGGCAAGAGGATTTGTTGACTTACGCCGTGGAAAACATAAACCAGATGGAAAAATTCCAAACCCAGGAAACATTTTTTCACGTCTTCCGGCAGATTTACTCCTTGCGAGAGGCACTTGCGGATAAAGATCAAAAAACATCGCCCGATACGTTGGCGGACGCCTGGCCTGAATCCGAAATATTCACACAGATCATCGACCGCTTGAATCAATGGGTCCGGTCTCAACCTCCGCCGGGCGATTGGAAGCCCGATCCGCTTGTGCAAACCTTGCCGGAATCGCTGCAAGAACTGCCTTTGGTCAAGGGCCTGGGCGGCTTGGAATTCTCCGCCTTCGACGGGTATGCCTTGCTGGAGTCCGCTTATCTTCGCGACGTCGCACTTTGGGCCAGGGGCGATGCCCTGGACGATTTATCCCGGGCGAAAAACCTGTTTGCCTGGACAGTCCGCAATATCCAACTCGATAAGGACGACAAAAATAGAATTCCCCTGTTTCCCTGGGAATCGCTCGTTTTCGGGCGGGGCACGGCCATGGAACGCGCCTGGATATTCATTCTATTGGCCCGGCAACAAGGTTTGGACGCGGTGGTTTTGGCCTTGGCCGAACCGGAGGGTATTCCCCACGCGGCCGGAGAAACAATGCCCTTGCGACCTTGGTGCTTGGCCGTGCTGATCGACGGCAACGCCTATCTGTTCGATCCGTTTTTAGGCATGCCCATTCCGGGCAAGGACGGCATTCGGCGCGACGCCCAAGGCCGGCTCGAACTTCAGCCCGCCGCGCTGGCCGAGATTGTAGCCGACCCGGCGTTGCTCAAACGGCTGGATATCGATTCCAAAAAAACTTATCCGGTCAAGCCGTCCGACCTGCGAAATCTGGCGGCCCTGGTGGAAGCCTCGCCCGCCGGTCTCTCATATCGGATGAAACTGATCGAGTCGCGCCTGGCCGGCAAGCAAAAGATGGTACTGGCGGTTTCGGCGACCGAGCAGGCCCGGAGCTGGAAATCCCTGCCCGGCGTCGGCAAGGCGGAACTCTGGCTTTTGCCTTACGAAACCGTTCGGAGGCGCTCGCAACTTACTGCCCGGGAAATTGTCGGCCAATTGAAAGAATTCATGCGGTTTTACGCCCTTCCCAATGCGCCCTTGGCAAAGGGGCGTTTGCTGCAACTTAAAGGCCTGTTTTCCGGCCAGGAAGGCGCAACCGGGTTCTATCAGTCGGCCCGGCCTTCGCCGGAGGAACTGGGATTCCTGTCGCAATTGCCCTCGATCCAAGATCTGGACAAAATGAAACAAGAACTGGCCAAGACGAAAAGCGACCTGGTCAAGGCGAATAACGATCCGTCGGTCGCGCCCTCCCCATTTCTGCAAAGTCGAAAACAAGATTTGGACGAGAAAATGGCCGACGTCGATCTGGCCAAAATGGCAAAGAAACTAGAGGAGGAATATACCGACACCCTCATAAAAACGCGCCAGTTCAAGTCGGAAGAGGAGAAAACAGCCGCCAAGACCGCTTTCCAGCGCCAGGCCATGCAAATAATGGCGGCGAATATTCTATATGGAAAAGAAGATGCCACTTATTGGCTCGCACTGGCAGCCTACGACCGCGGCAATTACAACTCGGCCGAAGATTACCTGTCGAAACGGATTCTGGAAAAGACGCCCAACAGCCCCTGGCGGCACGGGGCACTTTTTAATTTGGCCCAAACCGTCGAGGCCGACGGCCAGATCGAGCGAGCGGCGATGATCTATCAGTCCGATCCCGATGCCCCGGACTCCTACGGCCGACTCCTGCGGGCTCGCTGGCTGCTAGAGAAAGACGGGAAATAAAACCCTCGCTAATATAGTGCAAATATAGTGGTATAAAGTGTATGCCGTCGGGGGGGACTATGCTGTTTGCATGGCCTTGTGGATTTGCAAGTTCGATGTTAAACTGATTGGTTTAAACTACTTAACCAGGGAATTTAGCGGGGAAAAAGTATATTCATAAGCAGTTTTTCCCGCGTAGAAGTTGGAGTCCGAGGAACCTGGCCATGAAAGAAAAAATCCATCCTAAATATATGGTGACCAAGGTTACTTGCGGTTGCGGCAATTCGTTTGTCACCCGCAGTACAATGCCGGAGCTGAAGGTCGATATTTGCAACGCTTGCCATCCGTTTTATACCGGCAAGCTGAAGTACGTCGACACTGCCGGCCGGATCGAAAAATTCCAGAAAAAGTTCGCCACGACCGGTTACACCAGCCTGAAGCGCGGCAAAAAAGCCGCCGCCGAGCCTGAATCCGCTGAATAGTCAATGCTTTAGAGCGTCTAACAAAAGGGGGACTGGCTCCCGGCATTTCCATCATTCAGCATTCATCATTTCTCATGTCTAATCCACTCGAAGAGAAGCTGGGGCGTTTCGAGGAGTTGGAAAAACAACTTCTCGATCCGGAGGTGTTTGCCAATCCCGCCCGGCTCTCGGCCGTGGCCAGGGAACACGGCTCCCTGGCCAAACTGGCCACCAAGTATCGCCAATTCAAAAAGCTAAACGCCCAGATCCGCGAAGCCATGGAGATGCTCAAAGGCGGCGATGCGGATATGCGCGAACTGGCCGAGGCCGAACTGCCCAAGCTCAAAGAGGAGCGTGAAAGATACTGGAACGAGCTTTTGGATTACACCATCGGTGGCGAAGACGCCAATCGAACCCGCTGCATTTTGGAAATCCGCGCGGGCACGGGCGGCGAGGAGGCGGCCCTGTTCGCACGCGACCTTTACGAAATGTACCGCCACTACGCCGAAGACAGCCGTTGGAAGGTGGAAATCCTCGACATGAGCCCCACGGAATTGGGCGGATTCAAGGAAATCATCCTGGGGCTGGAGGGCGAAGGGGTTTTCCGCAAATTGCAATACGAAAGCGGCGGACACCGCGTGCAACGCGTGCCCGAAACCGAGGCCAAGGGCCGCATCCACACCTCGGCCGCCACCGTGGCCGTGCTGGCCGAACCCGAGGACGTGGAAATCGACCTGAAACCGGACGATTATCGCAAGGACATCTTCCACGCCAGCGGACCCGGCGGGCAGCACGTCAACAAAACCGCCTCGGCCATCCGCCTGACGCACTACGAAACCGGAATCGTCGTATCCTGCCAGGACGAGAAAAGCCAGCATAAAAATCTGGCCAAGGCCCTGCGCGTGCTCAAAACCAGGCTTTACGAACACAAACGCGAGGCCGAACACAAAAAACGCGCCGACGAGCGGAAAACCAAGATCGGCTCTGGCGATCGCAGCCAACGGATCCGCACTTACAATTTCCCCGAAAACCGCATTACCGACCACCGCATCGGTCTGACGCTCTACAAACTCGATAATATCCTGGCCGGAAATCTGCATCCCGTAATCGACGCGCTGATGGAATATCAACGCCAGGAGCAACGCCAATCGTTCGACACGATCGATTGATATACATTTTTCAGTTATCAGTTTTCAGTAATCAGTTTTCATTCCACCGGTCTACAGCCTACAGCCTTTTATTTTCATCCTTCATCCCTCATCCTTCATCCTTTATGTCCTCCCCCGCCCCTTGGACCGTCGGCCGGCTGTTGCAATGGACGGCCGAGTATCTAAAGACCCACGGGTCGGAAAGTCCGCGCCTGGACGCGGAGGTTTTGCTGGCCAATGCCTTGGGATGTCAGCGTATCCAACTTTACACGGCCTTCGAGGACCAGCCCGGCGAGGCCGTTCGCACCGCGTTTCGGGAAATGGTCCGGCGCCGGGCCGAAGGCGCCCCGGTTGCATATCTCGTGGGGCATCGCGAGTTCTATTCGCTCGATTTTCGCGTCACGCCCGACGTGCTGATTCCCCGCCCGGAAACCGAATTGCTGGTGATCGCGCTATTGGATCTGGCCAAAACCCGGCCGGTAGGCGCAAAACTAACCATTGCCGACGTGGGCACGGGCAGCGGAATCATTGCCGTCTGCGCGGCCAAGCATCTGCCCGGCTGCCGGGTAACGGCCGTCGACATCAGTCCGGCAGCATTGGAAGTGGCCAAATCCAACGCCGAAAAGCACGGCGTCCTCGGGCGGATCGAATTCGTCCAAAGCGACCTGTTCGCGGCCATTGCAACTGAGAAAAAATTCGACTTTATCTTAAGCAACCCGCCTTACGTGGCTGCGGGCGAATTGGACGCGCTTTCGCCGGACGTGAAAAACTTTGAGCCTCGCGCCGCGCTTCTGTCCGGACCGCGTGGCACCGAAGTGATCGAAGCCCTAATCCCCCAGTCCGCCGAGCGTTTGCATCCCGGCGGATATCTTATCGTGGAAATCAGTCCCATGATCCACGAGCGAGCCCTTGCCTTGTTTTCAGCCGAGCCATGTTTCGAGCCCGCGGCAACAATCAAAGACCTCGCCCGGCTGCCCCGCGTGATACAAGTGCGAAAAAGGTAGATGATATGTGGTAGCTGGTAGAAAGTTTAGCCCGGACGCTTGCGTCCGGTTTAAGCGGCAAACCGCTTAAGCGATCGGTTCGATGACCACGGCGGTGCCGTAGCAGAGCACTTCGGTGGCTGAAGCTTTGCTGGCCACTTCCGAGGCGTCGTAACGCAGCCCGACCACGGCGTTGGCCCCGACTTCCTGGGCATGTTGGATCATAAGCTCGTATGCCTGTAGCCGCGTCTGCTCGCACATCTCGGTATAAGCCCCGATCCGGCCGCCGATAATGCTCTTCAGTCCGCCGACAATCCCCTGGGCAATAGTCGGCGCACGGACGATAATCCCGCGAATTACGCCCTTGTATTCGACAATTTTGTATCCTTCAATATTGAATGTTGTGGTGACTGGAATGTGCATGACAATCTCCCGGCGAAAAGGTTGGTAAAACAAATAAATGTCGAAAGCCGAATGACTAATGAGGAAAGAATGTCTAAGTCCAAATGACAAATGCCTAAAAATCTTTTTGTCATTAGACATTCGTGCTTTGACATTTTTTCGTCATTTGTGCTTTGTCATTTGTCATTTATCCCTTTATACACGTGCTGCATCAGCACGTTTTTCTTCGACGTTACCGGTCCCGGATTGGCGTCGTTCTTCAAAATGCCGGCCATCATCTGGAATTTGGCGTCGATGTCGTCGGCATAGTGCACCAGCAGGCTCTCGGGCGTCATGGGCGGTTTTGGCGATCCCCACTCGGGCAGGCGCTGGTGGGCGACGATGACGTGCTCCAGCCGGAGCAATGTGTCTGCGTCAATGTCGATTTTCATTTCGGCCGCGGCTTCGCGCACGATGTCCCGGCCCAAGAGCATGTGCCCGATCAGCGCCCCTTCGGCCGAATACTCCGTTGCCTCTGTCTGGCAATCGTATTCGCGCAATTTGCCGATGTCGTGCAGAATCGCCCCGGCCGCAACCAGGCCCTTGTTCAAAGGCGGCTGCATGTCTGGATAGTATTCGGCATATTTATCGGCCAGAAACACGGCGGTCCGCGTCACGCTCAGCGTGTGCTCCAACAGTCCGCCCACAAAGGCGTGGTGATTGTGCCGTGCGGCTGGAAAGGCTTTTATTTCTTCTTGATATTTGATAAGTATCGATTCCACCAACTTTCGTAAGGCGGGTTGATCTATCCGCTCGCGCACGATGGCCGTCAATTCGGCGAACATCGCCTGGGGATCGAACCGCGATTGCGGCCGGCAGGCATTCGGGTCGAAGCCTTCGGCAGTGTCGGCTTCGACGACTTCGCGGATTTTTCGGATTTCCAATTGCGGCCCGAAATTCGTCTCCCGATATACCGCCCGGACCTTGTAAAACACCCCGGGCGTCCATTGCGAGCGGCAATCGGCGGCCCAGGGCGAATTGTCCCATATCGGAAAACTCACTTCACGGCCCCGCCCGCGAAACGTGACTTTGAAATAAGGTTTTCCATTCTTGGCCGTTAGTTCTTCCTTGGCCGCAAGCAGCACGAACATGTCGGCTTCCTGGCCGAGTATGATTTCGTCAAGTGAAAGAACTGGAACGGCGTGGGTGGACATGGGAATTGGGTTTTCGGTTAAGAGTTATCAGTGGGCAGTGGACAGGGGGCAGTGCGAAACCACAAGTGGTTTCATGGAATTGTTTATGAATTCTACAGAATC
>JBEKIK010000027.1:0-11203 GCA_050011795.1 Thermoguttaceae bacterium
AAGACATGATTCCGGCATTTTACGCTATTTTTCAGCCTAGTTCTAGGGCATATAAACATACGGAAAATGGTATTCAATTCTCCCAGAAATGAATTTGGCGATTTGCGTATTTTCTCGTGATTTAAAGGCATCTTGCAGCATATTCTATTATTCCTATACTGATAACATTAAGAGTTTCTAATGCAGCTATGCAAGAAGTGAGGAACGGACAATGCTTACTCACCTTAGGGTCTGGAATTTCAAACGATTCGATCACATCGACATCGAATTAGGCAAATCGGTGGTTTTTATCGGCCCGAATAACTCGGGTAAAACAACGGCTCTTCAAGCCCTTTCATTGTGGGATATTGGATTACGAAAATGGAAAGAGAAAAAGGGCGGAAAAGCTTCGCCGGAAAAGCGACCAGGTGTCACAATTAACCGCCGTGATTTGAATACAGTACCTGTTCCATCAGCCAATTTATTATGGAGGGATCTGCATGTACGTGAAGGTCAACAATTATTGATTGAAGAAGAAGGCAAAACAAAAAAGAAACAGCGAACGCGGAATATACGTATTGATATCATCGTTGATGGCATTACTCAAGACAAAGCATGGTCTTGTGGTTTGGAATTCGATTTCCTCAATGAAGAATCTTTTGCCTGTCGTCCATTGCGGCTTTCTGGTTATGAAGAAAGGCCAGTGGAAGAATCTAAGTTTTCTGCAATTCCCGATGAACTTCTAAATGAAAAGATGCCGGGAATAAAAGTTGCATATCTACACCCGATGTCTGGCCTCGCCGACCAGGAATTTCTCAAGCAACCAGGAGAAATTGATTTCCTTGTCGGGCAAGGACAGACGGCACAAGTACTTCGCAATTTGTGTTATCGTGTCTATTCTTCTGAAAAGGGCAACTTAACCTGGGATGTGATTGTAGAGAGAATTAGGTCATTATTTGGCATTACGCTTTATCCACCGGAATACATCGCCGAACGCAGTGAAATTATAATGAAATATAAAGAGGGAGGGCCACAGTTAGATCTCTCATGTTCCGGACGTGGACTACATCAAACATTATTACTTCTCGCCCATCTATATGCAAATCCGGGAACGATCTTGTTATTAGACGAACCAGATGCACATTTGGAGATACTCCGACAACGCCAAACCTACCAACTTCTGACAGAAGTTGCCGCCGATCAAGATTCTCAAATCATAATAGGCAGCCATTCTGAAGTTGTATTAAATGAAGCGGCAGATCGAGATATTGTTATTGCATTTGTCGGAATACCGCACCGGATCGACGACCGTGGGAGTCAGGTTCTTAAATCACTTAGAGAAATCGGCTTTGAGCAATACTATATGGCTCAACAAACCGGATGGGTGCTTTACCTTGAAGGTTCAACAGACTTAGCTATTCTTCAAGCTTTCGCTAACAGACTTAAACATTCGGATGCGGAAAAATTCTTGAAAAAGCCCTTTATATATTATGTTGGCAATGACCCCAGTCGAGTACGTTCACACTTTCACGGACTTCGGGAGGCAAGACCTGATTTAGTGGGGATCGCGATATTTGACCGTTTAGAACGCCCTTTGCCCCCAGATTTGGGCGCAGAAGGAATGACCTGGAAACGCAGAGAAATCGAAAACTACTTGTGTATACCTAAGGTACTTCTTGCGTACGCTAAAGATGCATGTGGAGGAGAACTCTTTGCAGAATCATGGCATCGTAAAATGGAGGAAATTATCAATGACATGATTCCTCCTATTGCCCGTCGTGAACCTCATAATGTTTGGTGGAGTGATACAAAAGTTACGGACCAATTTCTTGATCCTCTTTTTGATCGCTTTTTTAAAGAACTTGAGATGCCAAATCTCATGCAAAAAACTAACTACCACGTACTGACAAAATATCTTATAAAAGATGACATCGATCCTGAAATAATAGAAAAACTAGATGCAATTGTTGAAGTAGCGTCCCAGGCAAAAATACTATCATAAAGGTTCATTTTATTATGCCAGCTCTCCTGACCGTTTTTAAGTCGTCGCCCGGCCGCGATTAAACAAATTACCGATCCATGATCCCAATTCCGCATTACCTCCCCTCGTCCCTGCCACCCATCCTCTTACATCATGTCCAGCGGATCCACGTCGGCGATCCACTGCACGCCATCGGGCGCTTTCGACTCGGCCGCGGATTGGCGCACGGCAGCGCGGAGTTTGTCGCATTCCAGACCCTGGAGTTGAATCTGAAAGCGGTACATGCCCCGCAATCGGGCGAATGGCGCCGGGGCAGGCCCCAATACCCGGGCGCTGGCGCCTTCCGCTTGCAGCGATTCCTTTACCAGCCGTGCCAGGAAATTCGCGAATTCCCGAGCGATAGGTTCGGACGGCCCACGTATCACCAGCCGGATCATGCTCGAAAAGGGCGGATATCGCAGCATCTCGCGGATGGGCAATTCACCGGCGGCGAACGCGGCGTAGTCGTGCCGGATTGCGGCTTGGATGGCCGGATGCTCGGGATTGAAGGTCTGCACCAGCACGTGGCCGCCTTTTTCGCCCCGGCCGGTCCGGCCGGCCACTTGAGTCACTAGGTGGAAAGTGCGTTCGGCCGCGCGGAAATCGGGCAGGTGCAAGGCGGTATCGGCATTGATTACGCCCACCAGCGTAACATTGGGAAAATCCAAGCCCTTGGCGATCATCTGCGTTCCCAGCAGGATGCGCACCTTGCCCGAGCGGAACGCCGCCAGCGCCCGTTCGTGACTTCCGTGGCCTTGCATCGTATCCGTATCCATGCGCAGACAAGTAACGTTGGGAAACCTTGCCCGGACTTCCGCCTCCAAACGCTGCGTGCCCAGCCCGCTATAGCGAATGCCGGAAAATTCGCATTTCGGGCAGACGGTGGGCGAAGGGATTTGATAGTCGCAGAAATGGCAGAGTGCGATCTCCTGCGTGCGATGATGCGTAAGCGCGATGTCGCAGTGCGGGCACTCAATCACGTGGCCGCATGACGGGCATTGGATGTGCGTGGAAAATCCCCGCCGATTCAAGAGCAGAATCACTTGTCCGCCCGCTTCCAATGCTTTGCCGATGGCCGCGTGCAATTGCCGGCCGATGGACCCGCGGGTAATCGCGCGGCGTGTTCTATCGACGCGAAGATCGATCGTGCCCACCGTGGGCAACGGACGGTCGAGCACCCGCCGGGGCATTTCCACCAAAACATATTCGCCTGTTTTTGCGCGGCGCCAGCTTTCCAGCGAGGGCGTGGCCGAACCGAGGACCAGCGGCACCGATTCAGCCTTTGCGCGGACCAAGGCCACGTCCCGGGCGTGATAGCGCGGGGCGGAATCCTGCTTGAACGACGACTCGTGCTCTTCGTCCAGCACTATTAGCCCCAAATGCGGCGTGGGGGCGAAAATCGCGCTCCGCGCGCCCACCACTACCGATACCGCGCCTTCGGCAATACGCTGCCAATGCCAGTGCCGTTCGGCGTCGCTCAGATGGCTGTGCAGCACGGCCACTTCGCCGAATCGCGAACGAAATCGCTCGACCGTCTGCGGCGTAAGACTGATTTCCGGCACCAATACAATCGCCTGGCGCCCGAAACGGATCACCTCCTGGATGGCCTGGATGTACACCTCGGTCTTGCCGCTGCCCGTTACGCCGTGGATCAAAATGGTGCGGTGCTCCCTGGAATTCATGGCCTCAAGGATCGCGGACAGGGCCTTATGCTGATCGGCGTTCAAGACCAGGTGCTTTTCGCGCTTCACCGGCGCGGCCGAATACTGCGGCATTTGCACGCGCCGGGATTGCGAGCGGATAAAACCCTTGCGGCGCAAGGCCGCGATCGGTCCTTGGCCGCACTTGGCCGCCCGGGCAAGTTCCACGGCGGTCATCGGCGATTGCGCCTCCGACAGAGCCTTTAGCGCCGCCGCCTGCTTGGGAGGAAATTTTTCTTGCAATATGCATTTCGACGTATCCGGATCGATGCTCAGAAACGTGGTCAAGCGGGTGCCGGCGCCGGCGCGCACGCCGGCCGGCAGCACCGTCTCCAGCACCGTCGCCCAAGGACAAAGATAATAATCGGCCAGCCAGCGGGTCAATCGCAGCATCGGCAGCGAGAGCAAGGATCTGTCGTCGATGACCGCTTGAATAGCCTTGAGTTTTCGGCTGCCTATCGGGCGGTCCTCCACGCGAACGCAGTATCCCAAGACCGGCCGATTCGCGCGTCCCAAAGGTACGCGGACCCGGCGGCCCGGCTCGATCGCCTCGCAAAATTCATCCGGCACCAAATAATCGAACTCTTGTTCCGGCCCGGTCGATAATATCACCGTGGCGATCAATCGCTCGGACTGATCGTCGGCTTCCCACTGTTCGGGTTCTTTATCAAACAGGTCGCGCTGTTGGGGCATGGTCAAGTAATAGGTTTACAGTTTACAGTTTACAGTTTACAGTATTAGGCATTGGGTTTGAATATACCATTGGATAATTGAGTAAACTGTAAACTGTAAACCAATGAAATTAGGAATACTAGGCGGCACTTTCGATCCCGTTCACTACGGCCACCTTTTGCTGGCCGAGTGCTGCCGCCAGCAGCGCGGATTGGATGCCGTTTGGTTCCTGCCCGCCGCCGTGCCGCCGAATAAACGCGACCGGGAATCGGCCCCGGCGAAAGATCGCATCGAAATGCTGAAACTGGCCATTGCCGGCAATCCGGCTTTTTCGGTCTGCACGTACGAAACCGATCGCGGCGGAGTGAATTATACCGTCGATACGTTAACGCATATTCACGAGGAAGACCCGAGCCGCGAGTTGTTTTTCCTCATGGGCGAAGACATGCTTTTGGATCTTCCTCACTGGAAGCAGCCTGAGAGAGTTTGTCAATTAGCGCTGCCGATTGTGGTTCATCGCGCGGGCATGGTGCCATTGGATTTTAATTGCCTAACTGCCGTAACCACGCCCCGGCGGATAGAAGAAATCCGCCGCCACCAGGTGGAGATGCCCGAGATCGGCCTAAGCGGCAGCGAAATCCGCCGCCGAGTCGCCGCGGGACAGAGCATTCGCTATCACACCCCCCGCGCCGTGGAAAAGTACATTGAATCGCATAATTTGTATTCTTGATTTATTAGCATAAATGTTGTAGAATATTACATAACGTACGATATGTAAGAAATCTCAATAAAGGATCGCTGTTATGACTGCTTTAAGTGTTACAGAAATTCGCGACAATCTTTCTGATGCCATAAACCGCGTGGCATATCAAGGCGAGAGGATAATAGTCCGACGTTCAGGCCATGATGTTTTAGCGATGATCCCAATTAACGATCTTGCTTTGCTCGAGAAAATAGAAGACGAAATTGATATACGAGACGCAGAAAAAATTCTCGCGGGATCAGGAAAGCGTATACCGTATGAAAAATTAAGGAAAGAACTTGGTCTATAGCGGGTACATTGGATGATATACCAGATTGAATTCATGCAAGCGGCTGCAAAATCTTTAAGGTCTTTGCCGCGTGACGTGCAAGAAAGAATTAATGTAAAAATCCTCGCCCTGGCTAAAAATCCCCATTCACGCGACGCTAAAATCTTACAGGGAAGGCATAAATTATATCGGGTTCGAGTCGGAGATTACCGGATCATTTACCAAATAGAACATAACCGACTGGTGGTTTTAATTGTAAAGATCGGCCATCGAAAAAATGTCTATCGGCATTAGTTTGGTAGGTCGTGCACTCCGTGCAAGACGGTTTGATGGAGATATCATGATTGTCAAGCACGGGGTGCCTAAACTCCTCAACTGCTCAATGAGATTGGAATTTAGCCTATGGACTTTCAATCAAAATTGAATGAGCTTGAAAAATATCTGGAAGATCACAATCTCTCATGGGAGTATCTTGAACAAGATGATTATGAGGCTTTGGTTAGACAATGGATAACTGAATTTTATATCCTTTCCTTTACTGCCAATCGTTGCCCTCCTATCCCGACAAATCTCGAAGGACGAGTTAGATTTGGCTACAAATGTAAGGGCCTATCGGTTCCAGATCTTAGTATATTTAACAATTTTGAAATTGTTGTCTTCAGCTCAGATTTCGCTTGGACGATGATTTATACACATGAGGACGATGTACTAGCAGGCCCATATTTCACCCAACAAAGTTGGATTATGCCTATCATGCAATTGGAAGATTCAAATAAACCATCTAGAACACATAAAAAGAAATTTTATAGGAAAAGATCGTAGAAAATCTTACGCACTCTTCCGCATCGCCAGCAGTTCGCGCAATTGGTGCGGCATGGGCTGTTGCGGGGCGTCGGCGTCGTGACGTAGGGTTTCGATAACCCGGTCCAGTTGTTCCGCCGGGTCAAGGGCCAGATCCAGGAATAAGATCTTTTTGCCCCGCAACATGCAGCCGCCGCCTCCAGCGCCGCCGAGGTACTCTTGACGAATTTGGTATCCCAGACGCGAGGCCAGATCAAGGCCGTGTTCCAGTATTTCCACAGTGTGCATCCCAGCTTCTCCAAATCGCCTACATCCGTGCCGGTTCGTGATTATAACGTCTTCATCTACAGTTGCCCAGCCGAGTTCGACGATACGGTCAACTAGGCTAACCTTTTATCCCACTTAGAGTTAAGAAGCGAAGTTCTAGCAAAACAGAAAGAACGCCAATACTGGGGCGGTCGGGCGAAACAGGCGTTCTGGAAAGAATTGCACCAATCGGGCGCTTTGGATAGACTTTTGGAGCTGTAAAAAAACCATGAATGGCCGCGACGACTATTCCCATCTACACGAGCAGATCGAAATCCTCAAACAGCAGCTTGCCCAGGCCCATCGACTGACCGCCCTGGGCGAACTGGCCGGCACGACTACCCACGAGTTCAACAACGTGCTGACGACCATTCTGAATTACGCCAAGATGGGAATGCGGCACAAAGATTCGCCCACGCGCGACAAATGCTTTGACAAAATCCTTACCGCCTGCAATCGCGCGGCGAGAATTACCAGCACCATTTTGGGAATGGCCCGAAATCGCTCGGCCGGTCAGGAGCCTACCGATCTCAAGCAACTGATCGAGGACACACTACTGTTGCTCGAACGCGAAATGAACAAGTACCGCATCGTCATCGAGAAGCAAATTCAAGCGGTCCCGCAGGCTTATGTGAACGGCAACCAGATTCAACAGGTGTTGATGAACCTACTCATCAACGCCCGGCAGGCCATGCCCAACGGCGGCCGGATGTTGATCAAACTGCTTTACGACACCGAGAACGACATGATCGACCTGGTGGTCCGCGACAACGGCTGCGGCATGCCGCCGGAAGTCCTGCCCAAGATCTTCGATTCCTTCTTTACCACAAAAAAAGGCCCGGACGCCAGCGGCAAAGGCGGCACGGGCTTGGGACTTTCGATGTGCCGCGACATAATCGAATCGCATCACGGCCGGATCCGCGTGGACAGCACCGTTGGCCGCGGCACGGCCTTCACGCTCAAGCTGCCCACGGCCAACAAAGCCGCCCCCAAGCGCCCGCCCGCCGCTCCGATTTCCGCCCCAATCATTCCCATGCCCGGATTGCCCAATCAGCCCACGGTAGGCAGCGGTTGATGGTTCTTGGTGGGTTGATATTTAAACTATTAGCCGCTACTGCCCTTTCCGCTCGGGATAGACCACCAGTTCCACGCGGCGGTTGCGTTGTTTGCCTTCGGCGGTGGCGTTGGAGACCACGGGATGGTTCGAGCCGTGGCCGACGACAAAGAGTTGATCGCCCTGCAAACGGGTGCGGGTTGTGAGCACGTCGTAAACGGCCATTGCCCGGGCGATGGACAGTTCATGATTGCTCCGCCACTGGCCGCCGGCGATTGGGTCGTTGTCGGAGTGGCCTTCAATGCCGATGAGTTGATCAGGATAACTCCGCATCAGTTCGGTGGCCGCGGTGACGATCATCTCCGGTCCGCCGGTGCGAAGCCGTGCGCTGCCCGGCTCGAACAGCCGACTGACCGGCAGTTCCACTCGGATCACGTCGCCGTCGCGGCGGACAAATACCTCGGGCAGATTGATCGCGGGCAGGGTTTGCAAAAAGCTGTTGTTGGGTGTGATGGTCACTCCGCCTTGACGCTGCATCGAGGCGGTCATGGTCTGGACTTTCTTATCGGTGCTTTCCTTGTCCGACCGGGCTTGGGCGAGTTGGGCCGTTGCGCCCCGCAACTGATCGCGCATGGCGGCCAACTGATCTTCAAAAACCTTCGATTGCTGCCGGGATTGGGCCAAGAGTTGCCCCATTTCCTGATTGTCTTTATCCAAAGCGGTCGCCCGATTCTGCAATTCGGCGTACTGGCGCGACATCGCTTGCTGCTGCTGTTCGTATTGCGCGACTTTGCCTTTGAGCACCATGGGATTGTCGGCGCAGCCGGCCAGCGCGACGAGCAAACAACCGAACAACCATGTCCCACCTGGAAATCGTGGCATGGCGATAATCTCCTATGGCAGGCAGGAATGCCCGCCCTCCTAATCTATCAAGACAAGCAGGGCGGATGGTAACAATGCCGACAAGGGGCGGCAAGAGCAGTTCGTCAAAGGCGGGCGGCGGAAAGGCGCGGAATTAAATTGCCCAAATTACTAAATCTATCTAGTTTTATTGCAAATTGGAAATTTCAAATTGCAAATTGAACAACCATAACCACTTACGCGATTGGCCGCTTTACTCTGTACGTCGTACTCTTAACTGAAAACTGATTACTGAAAACTGATAACCATCTACTATCTAACATGAACCGTTTAGAAGCGGCCGTTAGGCCGCGCCAGGGGAAGTTTTCACGGTCCCGGGCGGAGATTGCGGGCTTGGGCTTCGGCGTCGGCGGCGGCTTGTTTTTCGCCCATGCGGCGGAGCAACTCGGCCAGACTCATGTAATGATGAGCCAGTATGCCCCGCAGCGGAGGCGCTTTGGGATCGTTTTGCGATAGTTCCTTAAGCGCGTCGATGGAAGCCTGCAGCATGCAGCGCGCCTCGGACAGAACGCCGCGTTTTTCCAGCAGCACGGCCAGCGACTCGTAGATGATTGCCATGCCGAACTTGTAGGTGAAAGTTTTGGGATAGCGGCGCACGAGCGCCGATTGCAGGTCCAGGGCCTTGCGAAGGTTGGATTCCGCACCGCTACGGTCGCTTTCCTGAAGGATATTCGCCAATCGCAGGCGAATGAATACCTGGGAGACCGCGTAATCCGGGATGTTGGGATGTTCGGCGACCAGTTCCTCGGATATAGCCAGGGCTTTTTCAAGCGTTTCGAGCGAACGCTTCCGGGCGGTCGAGTCAGTCGCCTTAGGGAAGAACGGACCTCGGTCGTCCTCGATGGCGTAGGTTTCGCTTAGATCATAACGGTAGTCGGGGACGTCGGGATATTCTTCCACCAGCTTCTGAAGGATTTGGACGGCCTTGTTCGTGGTTTCGCGTGTCGAGTCCGCGCGGCGGTCAAACCCTTGCATGGGCGTCTCCACTGCTCCAACAGTGCGATGGCTTTCTTGAGGTTGGCCTGCCGATCTCCCTGAAAATCATGGGAAAACGGCGGAGGAGAATCCGGCGAAAAGTCGAAGGGATCGGGACCAAAATCCAGCGGTTCGAATGGCGGCCCGGCCATGTCCGGGCCTTCCTCCCGCCTCGGAGAATGCGGTTGCCCCGTTACATCAAAATCCAATGGCCCGGGATGCACTTCGCGCCGGTCGCCGGATTCAAGCGGAGGAGGCCCCGGATCGCGGCCGGGCCCCTTGGCTAAATAATAGTATGTGCGAGCCAACTCGTATTGATATTGGGCGGAGGGAGAAGATTCCGGGGATGTTTTTTTCAGCGTGGCAAGGGCATTGAGGTACGAGTCGCGGCCGGCCTTATCTTCATTCATCGCCCGGTACACGTTGCCGAGTTCATTCTGGATTCTTGCGATCTCCGTGCGAAGTTCCGTATTTTCTTCCGGCGTTTCGGCGAGTTGCTTATAGAATTCGATTGCGCGCAAGTAGGCGGCTTTCGATTCTTCATAATGTCCCAGGCGCTGACGGATGTCTCCGATGCGGCGGTTGGCTTCGGCGACTTTTCGGCGGAGTCTGGCGTCGTCGCCGCCCTGAGCGGCCAAACGGTCGTAGAAGGCCAGCATGCGCTCCAAGAGCGCCGCGGCTTCTTTAGACAACACCGGTTCGACCGGGACCGTGATTTCCTTGCCGGCGTCGTTGACCGCCGTTAGCGTCGATGCCGATGGAACACGGTCCGGGGCAAACTGCTGGAAGATGTTGTCCAGGGCTTCCAGTGCCAGTGCCGAGGTGTTTTCCGCCTTTTTTCGCTGCATCGCCTCTTCGGCGTTGGCCTGTTTGGTGCGCACATATCCGATGCTCGCCACGATGGCCACCAGCACCAGCAGCACCAGCGTGCTAGCGCCCAGACCGGCAACCACCCGGTTGCGCCGCGACCATCGCCAAACACGTTCCAGGGCAGAGGCCCGGCGGGCCTGGATGGGCCGGTCCTCGAGGAAACACTGGAGGTCGCGGGCCAGGTCTCCGGCCGACTGGTACCGATGCGCCGGATCGCGGGAAATGGCTTTCAACACGATCGTTTCCAAGTCGTGAGGTATGTTCGCATTGAGTTTGCGCGGGCGGATCGGCTCCTCGTGCGTGATCTGTTGGATCATATTGCTGCGGTTGGTGTCATCGAATGCCGTGTGCAAGGTAAGCAACTCGTAAAGAGTCAAGCCCAGGCTGTAGATGTCGCTGCGGGCGTCAAACCGGCCGGAAAACTGCTCCGGCGCCATGTAGCGCAACGTTCCCACCAGTGCCCCGGTTTGCGTTACATTATCCTGTTCCATGGCCTTGGCCAGGCCGAAATCGGTGATCCACACCACGCCCTGCGAGTCCAAAAGCAGGTTCGCCGGTTTTATGTCGCGGTGCAGAGTATGGTGGGCATGGGCGTAGTGCAGGGCTTCGGCCACTTGCAAGCCGATTGCGGCAATGCTTCGCCAATAAGCCGGGCCGAACCGCCGCATCTGGGGAAAGGCCGGCTGGGCTGCAGAGTCGCTGCCGGGTGAATCCGGACTCCGGCCTACCTGGGTGACTCGGGAAATCTGAAAATTCTCGGTTGCCGCGCCCGCGTCGGCCGATTGCGGCTGGGGAGCCGCGGCCTTCTTTATCCGCTCCGGCTCGGCGATTTCGGCGGAGCGAAACTGCGACGGGCCGGACTCGTTGGATTGCC
>JBEKIK010000028.1:0-9182 GCA_050011795.1 Thermoguttaceae bacterium
GTACATCTGCCCCTGCTGCATGATGAAAACGCTGGGCGTGCGCTCGTCGACCAGGGCGATGGGGCCGTGCTTCATTTCGGCCGACGGGTAGCCCTCGGCGTGGATGTAGCTGATTTCTTTGAGTTTCAAAGCCCCTTCCAACGCGGTGGGAAAGTTGAATTGCCGTCCCAGGTACAGAAAATTGTCGCAATCGGCGTATCTTTGCGCGATTTCACGCACGGCGTCGTTGCACTCCAGCGCGGCGCGGACCTTATCGGGCAGTTCTTCCAACTCCTCGATGATTTTCTGGCCGGTCGTGAAACTGAGGTGCCGCAAGCGGCCTAAATACAGGGCCAACATGGCCAGCACGGTGCATTGCGAGGTAAAGGCCTTGGTCGAGGCCACGCCGATTTCCGGGCCGGCGCGGAGATACACGCCTCCGTCGCTTTCCTGGGCGATGGTGCTGCCCACCACGTTGCAGATTCCCAGCGTGGGACAGCCTTTACGTTTCATTTCCCTAAGGGCCGCCAAAGTATCCTGCGTTTCGCCGCTTTGCGTGATGGTAAAGACCAGCGTGTTGTTGTCCAGGGGCGGGTTGCGATAGCGGAGTTCGCTGGCGTATTCTACTTCGACGGGCAAGCGGGCCAGGGCTTCGATCTGATATTCGCCCACCAGGGCCGCGTGCCAACTTGTGCCGCAGGCGGTCATCAGAATGCGACTTATCGAACGGAGCTGCTGGGGCGTGAGATTCAGCCCGCCGAATTTGGCCGTGGCCGCGTCGCGATCCAATCGGCCGCGCATGGCGTTGCGGATCGACTCGGGCTGCTCGAAGATTTCCTTGAGCATGTAGTGCTCGTATCCGCCGCGGTCGATGTCTCCGGCTTCGATCTCCAGCACCTGGATGCTGTGGTTGACGTGCCCCAGATCGCGGTGGATGACTCGGATGCCGTCGGCCGTGACCACGGCCAACTCATTGTCGGCCAGGTAAACGATTTTATCGGTGTATCCGGCCAAGGGCGAGCCGTCGCTGGCGATAAAATTTTCGCCGTCGCCCACGCCGAGGATGAGCGGGCTGCCCAGCCGGGCGGCGAAAATCACCTCCGGCCAATCGCGGAAAAGAATAGCCAGCCCATAAGTGCCATGAAGTTGCGCCAAGGCCGATTGCACCGCGGCCACCAAGGGTTGGTAGTGCACGGCAGCCATGTCGCCGCCGGTGTTTTGCTGCTTCAAACAACTGTCGATCAGGTGCGCGATGACTTCGGTATCGGTGGCGGTGGCGAATTTATAGCCCTCGGCCTCCAAGCGAATTTTGATGGGTTTGAAATTCTCGATCACCCCGTTGTGAACGATCGCCAGCGAGCCGTCGTCGCCTATGTGAGGATGGGCATTGATGTCGGTGGGAGCCCCGTGCGTGGCCCAACGCGTATGGCCGATGCCCACGCAACCGGACAAAGGCGTTTGCCGTAGCCGGGCTTCCAAGGCTTCGATCCGGCCTTTGGATTTCACCACGTCTAAAGCGCCGGCGGCATTAATGGTGGCCACCCCGGCGCTGTCGTATCCGCGGTATTCCAAGCGGTGCAGGCCGCTTATAAGAAATTCCACCGCCTCGCGAGGCCCGATATATCCGACGATTCCACACATAAGCGTTTATCCTATAAGTTGAAAATGTTTAGAAAGAATAGAGATTGCTAATGATAATTAAAAACAGTATTAGCCGACTTTATCATACACGAATACAGGTAAAAAGCCGATAGGCTATTGCCGATGTAGAACAAGGCCGTCAACAACCGATGAACACAACTATTATATATACAACAACTTACGACCATTAGTCAACACGACAAAAAATTGAATTATATATCAAAGCAATTGGAGATAATAATCGGCTATAGTCAATAAGGTGGGTGAAGAGTATATTTGGACCCCGAGAAAACTCCAACGCGGTGTGAATCCACGATAAAAATATCGTGATTTCGAAACATAGAGAAAGCGAATCCGAGGACAATAAACGTGCCGATTCTGAAAGAAGAACCATGCCTTTTTCCGGAAACTCTGCTGCAAGACTGCATTCAGGATACGTCGGATCGCCGTTGGTGGGTGATTTACACCAAGGCACGGCAGGAAAAATCATTTGCCCGCGAGTTATTTGCCTTTCGGATCCCCTTTTACCTGCCCCTTGTAAAGAAGAACGCCATTGTCAAGGGGCGGAAACGCACGTCGTTCGTCCCGCTTTTCTCGGGGTACGTTTTCCTCTACGCCACTGAAGCGGAACGCATAAAGAGCATGACCACCAACAGGATCTCGCGGATTCTTTCGGTCAGCGATCCGGAGCAGTTGGTTTACGACCTGGAACAACTCCGTCGCCTGATTACCTCGAATGTGCCCCTGAACGTGGAACAAAAGTTGGCGCCGGGCAATCGCGTCCGCGTAAAGCAGGGCGCACTAATGGGATTGGAGGGGACCGTATTGGTGCGCCGCGGAGTGACGCGCCTGTTGGTCAGCGTAAATTTTCTGCAACAAGGCGCATCGGTCGAGGTAGATGATTATCTCTTGGAACGCATGGACTGAAAAGAAAGAAGGAGGAAGAAAACCGCTTGCGGTTTCGCAATGCATCTTCATAAAGTGGGCAGTGAACTGCCCACCCCTCACTCTTTTACATTACGCCCAAGTCGAGAGGCAGAATTGTTTCGCGGTTAGCGCGATACCACTCGACCGAGCGGCGCAGGCCTTCCTCGACGGAAACTTGGGGGCGCCAGTCCAGTAATTTTCCGGCTTTGCCGATATCGGCCCAGGTGGCCGTCACGTCAGCGCGATGCAGCGGCTGAAAATCGATTATCGCCTTGCGCCCCAGCAATTGAGAAATCCGATCGATAATCTCCGACAAAACCGCGGGACTATCGCCGCCGAGGTTGATGATTTCATAGCCTAACGGTTTCAGCGCGGCGATGGTGCCCCGGGCGATGTCGTCGACAAAGGTAAAATCGCGGGATTGGGACCCGTCGCCGAAAACCACGATCGGTTCGCCTTCGGCAATGCGGCGGATAAAACGGAAGATGCTCATATCGGGCCGGCCGGCAGGTCCATAAACGGTGAAATAGCGGGGAATGGAGATATCCAGCCCGTACAGATAATGATATGTATAGGCCAGGGTTTCGGCCGCTTTTTTCGAGGCGGCGTAAGGCGAAAGCGGCCGATCGGTATCGTCGTCTTCGTGGAATGGGATGCGATTGTGCCCGCCGTAAAGACTGGACGTGGAGGCCAGGAGAAACTTTTTCACGCCGAAGATCCGACAAGCCTCCAATAAATTAAGCGTTCCGATGCCATTGACCTGATAGTACACCCAGGGATTTTCCAGCGACTGGCGCACGCCGGCCCGGGCCGCGAGATTCACCACGGCGGAGAAAGGCTTTTCTTCAATGGCCTTATCATCCGCGGCAATCGCATTGGACTTGAAAAGCGGCGTTACGGCGTCGAGATTGGAGATATCCAGTTGATGAAACTGAAAACCTTTGCGACCTTGCAAGCGGGCGAGTCGCCAATGTTTCAATCTGGGATCGTAAGCATCGTTGAGATTATCCACGCCCACGACGACGTGCCCGGCGTCCAAAAGCAATTCCGTCACTCGGGAAGCAATGAAGCCCGCACAACCCGTCACTAAATAACGTTTTGTCATGATATTACATGCCAAAGAAGTCGGCTATTCGAGCGACTACTAGTTGTTGTTCTTCGGCTGTTAATTCCGGAAAGATGGGCAGGGCCAGCACTTCGCGCGCCGCGCGGTCGGTTTCGGGCAGATCGCCCGGTTTGTAGCCCAAATAGCGGAAACACTCCTGATCGTGCAGGCCCAGGGGATAATAAATTTCGGCGCCGATTTTCGCCTTGGCCAGCGATTCCCGCAGCGCGTCGCGGCGGCCGTCGGGCACTCGGATTACATACTGGTTCCATACGTGCCGGCAATTCGCAAGTGCTTTGGGCAAAGTCAAAACATGCTCCAATCCGGCCTCGATAAAGAGTTCTTCGTAGCGCGCGGCATTGGCCTGCCTGAGCGCGGTCCACTGGTCGAGATAAGGCAATTTGACGTTCAACACGGCGGCCTGGAACGAATCCAAGCGGCTGTTGATGCCCACCACCTTATGATAATATCGCGGATTCATGCCGTGCTGACGCAACAGGCGGAGCCGCTCGGCAAGCGCATCGTCGTCGGTGGTGAGCATGCCCCCGTCGCCGGCGCCGCCGAGATTTTTGGTGGGATAGAAGCTGATGCAGCCGATCGCGCCCAGCGAGCCTGCCCGACGGCCCTCCCATTCGGCGCCAATGGCCTGGGCGGCGTCCTCGATCACCGGCGTCTTGGCCGCGTCGGCGAGGCGATTAAGCGCATCCATATCGGCGCATTGCCCGAAAAGGTGCACCGGAATAATCGCCTTGGTAGCCGGCGTTATCAAACGGCCGACGGCCACCGGATCGATGTTGAAGGTCACCGGATCGATGTCGGCAAAGACTGGTTTGGCGCCCAGCCGGGTGGCGGCGCTGGCCGTGGCGAAGAAGGTGAAGCTGGGCAGAATGACCTCATCGCCCGGCCCCACGCCGCAGGCCATCAGGGCCAGCAACAAGGCGTCGCTGCCCGAGGCGCAGCCCACGGCATGTTTTGCGCGGCAATATGCGGCGATGGCCTGTTCCAGATTTTTCACTTCCGGACCGAGCACAAATGCCCCGCTCTGACACACCCGGCGAAGCGCGGCGGCGAGTTCGTCCAAAATCGGATGATGCTGGCGTCCAAGATCCAACAGGGGAACGCCTTTTTCCCCGGAAAAATGATGCGGTTTATTTTTAACTACGTTTGCCATGTCCTTGGCGCTTAAAAGGGGTGAAAGGCTTTATTCAAGGAATAACATTTATATTAAAATGCGCAATTTAATACAAGAGGAAAATTACCGGCATTGGGGGCGAGATGTTTATTCTTCCCAGAATATTTCATCTCCGTGGAAGGGCGACGGATCCCAAGCATCGACTTTATCGAGGTCCATTTCCGGCCTCGGTTTGACGACTTTGAACCAAAACGGCCAGTCGGTCAATTTACGCCTGTAGGGGCGGAAACGTTCCAGTATTTTCCGTTTATGCGGCATTTGGCCGAGCACCTCGACTAAGTCGATGTTATGTTCCCGTGCCTTTTGCAGCGCCGCCATCATCAGCATTTCGACATGTTCCGCATTTTGCCCTAGAACTTTTAGATCCACCACGCGATACCTGACCAAACCTATTCTTTTTATATATTGGCGCAAAAGGATTATATATCCGGCCATGCGTCCTTGATCCTCCAATATAAGGATCAACGCCCCTTTTTTACGTAAAATAAACTTGAAACGCCAGGCCATCGCTTCACGGTTGCGAACCGCCGTTAATATATTTTGGCCTTGGCGCAACTGGGCCCAAAACACGTCGAACCGTTCATCGAAGTCCTCGATTTGCCGCACGCAGGCTGGGGCGCGGCCAAAACGATTCCGCCGAAGCAAAAAGTCCATTGTTCTAAGTCCCAGCCCCAGAGGATATCCGAGAAGTTTTAAAACTCCCGCCCCTTTATATCGCAACGCGGCGGCGATACATTCAGGATAATTGACGATCCAGGTGAGGACTTCATCATAATAAGGAGCCGGCAGGCGATGAGCCTTCATCATTTCAAAGATCCAGGCCGTATCTTTATTCGCGGAATTATTGATCAATAGATCGACGTTTTTCTGTTGCAGATATTCAGAAACGAGCAGTAGAGAGGCTTGCCGATATTCCGGATTAACGGCCCACGAATGCGATACCCCAGCCAATAAGCGTTCCCCTTTCCAATCATAGGCCAGGAGATAGTTGCCGTAAATTCCCACAATCTTTCCATTGTCATTCTCAAGGACCCATCCCATGGGCACGTGTGAATCGGTCGGGGAAAAGGGATTGTTTTTATTGAAGTGTTCCCAATGTTCGATACTTTCCGGCAAAAGGCCGTTGCGAATGCGCACGTCATTAACGGCGGCATAATCGTCGAATTGCATTTTGCGTACTTGCATGGGAGTTACCGGCATTGCCAAAGGGCAAAACGAATTATTGAAACGCCGTCGAGGGCCTCCAGACTTCGTCGCGGAATAAACATGGGATCGCCGCCGGCTCGACTATATCCATAGGACGTACTGGCGAAAGACCGATATCCTATTTGTTGAGCTATTCGTGGATGAATTTGCGGATCGAAGTTGGCGCCGGGCGTTCCCCACGGGCAGCAGAAGTGCAGGCAGGGAGTTTTGAGTTCGCTTTCGATGCGGAGTTTCGAGTCGCGCAACTGGTGTTCGAGCTGTTCTTCGCTCAAACCGATTAAAGCAAGATGCTCGCAGGTGTGCGAGCCGATGGTCATGCCCGCCGCATGTAATTTTCGGCAGTCGTCCCAGTCGAGAAATTCGAAAGGCAGCGGATAGGAAAAGGAGAGGTCGTAAAAGCGTTGCACCTGTTTGCAGTCGCGATAATGGTCTAAGCCGACATAGTCGGTGGGAACGTACATCGTGGCCGGACAACGATTATCCAGCAGGATGGGCAAGGCGTTGCTGATGTTGTTTTTAAATCCGTCGTCAAAGGTGATGCAAAAATATCGCCCGCCGATGCCCGCCGGATTTTTCATGGCGTCCACCGCGTCGTCGATGGATATGAACTGGCCGATACGCGATAAGTATTTCAATTGACGGTCGAATTGCCGCCGTTCGTCGTCCAGCACCCAATGATAGTAGGGAAAAAATATCCATTCTCCCCGGGGAATATTAGCCCGCAAGGATAATACAAGACCGGCCCACTTGCGGACATGATGCCGAACTCGCTGCCGGAATGGGGAGGCTTTGAGTATTTGGCTATAGGTTTTCACTAAAGGTCGACAGCACGTTGGCACTGCCATATAATTCTCCCGAATTAAGGTTTCAACATTACCCAGCGGACTAGTTGGTTAATAAGAAGCTTGCCGTCCCAGGGCGATTCGTGATTGTTCATCAGCCCCGGACGAACGCATCGCGCAACCCCGGCCTGCGAGGCGGCTTCGGCAAACGTAATTATATCATCTCGATCGCCAAACGCCATACCCACCGTCTGCACCTTCGGCGACAGCAGGGGAACGACCTGTTGCCAGGAGTCCACCTCGCTGAGGAAGATGGTGCGCGATTGCACGGCCTGTTTTAAACTCACGTCGCGGTCTAAACACACGGTCCAGTTGGCGCCGTCGGCCGAGGCGATCACGTCTTTCTCTTCGTCCATGGCCCAGGCGGCGCGTACCTTGACGATCTGCATGGTGGTGTAAGGATCCAGCCCGGGCTTGGGGGGGAGCTTGGCAAGATGTTTTGCGAACAATTCGCCCAATTCCCGCAGCGATAACCGCGCGTTGCGTTCCACGAAAATCGTTTGCGGCGCCGAGCACGCCCGCTGGTCGAAAACCGCGATATCGCGGACAAAGCCGGCAACGGCCTGGTCCAGTTTTTCCGGATCGGATTGAATTTTTTTGCGGTCGATCACCCCGATGGAATATTTCGGTCCGAAAACGATCTCGGCGCAGTGTTCCCGGCGGGGCAGGGCGGTGATGGCCTTTATCGCCTCCGCGCCGCCCCAGATGATTTTCACGTCGGCGGCCAAGGACATCTGCTCGTTCAGTTCCCGATTGCGATAATCGAACCAGACCACGGCCGCCGCTTCCATTAGATCGGCGCCGCGAACGTCCCCGGCTTGCGATTCGGCCAGTACCGCGAGCAGATGATCGGTCCCTTCAGGCTCGGGATAGGCGAGTTTTACCAGGCAGACGTTTTTTGCCAAAAGCGCGGGAATAAGCGAAAACATGGGCAGCGTGGCCACGTTGCCCGCCATCCACATGGCGACCAGACCTTGGGGTTTGGCCGCGAGATAGTTGCGCCCGTATGGAACAAAACCGTCGAGATAAGACGGATTCCCGTTAAGATTCAACTCCAATAGCCGGCGCAGATTGTCGCTTCCCAGCCAGGCCGAAAGAAACATGCAGCCTTCCAATGATTTGGTGCGCGGATCGCGGAGCAATCGGGCGGAAAAATCGGCGAACAGGGCGACCAGGCTATCCACCGGAATTTTCGCCAGGCTACCGCGCCGCCGGTCGAGCGACTCGACGATGGGCGTCAGCCGGTCGCCGGCCGGTTCCACGCCTTGGGGAGTAATTCGCAATACGCTCATCGGATTTCCCTTGCCTGGGCAAATGTGTCGCCGCAGCCGCGGGCCTCAGCCTGCTCGATACGTTTTATGAAGCGGAAGTAGACGCCCAACCGGCCGCACGGGCAATCGTCCACGCCCGCAAGCACGCCTTGATCCTCGGTTATTAACGCCTGTCCCGGATAGCTGGTGGGCAGCACGCTAATCAGCTCGATAATGCCCGTTTGCCCGATTTCCGCCGGTTGGAGGGTGTACGGGCGGCGGATCAGCACGTCGGCAAAGGCCGGAGCGTGCTTGTTGCCGGACTCGCAATCGACAAACACCGTGCCCACCTGCTCGACCATGCCGTAGAAATCCAGAATCCCGCCGGGACCGCAACCCAATACGTCGCCGGTTCGGCGGGTGAACTCTTCTTTTGTAACGGCCTGGGCGGCGAGTTTTTTCCATCCGCCGGAATGCAACAATTGCGCATTTGAAGCCTGGAATTTTACTGACCGGCGTTCGGACTGCTCGACAAATCGCGTCCAAACCATGAAAGTGAATCCGAACAACAGCGCCGGCTCATGAGAATGACGTTGGAAAAAATCCTCGATGCGCGGCCAATCGGCAGCCAGGTCGCCGTCCGGTTGCTTGTTCATGCCGTAAACGGTTTCGGAAGCGAAATTGCCCACCCCGCGAATTGCCGCGCCCCGGGCGGTTAGCGTATCGCCCGCGCCGGCCGACTCTTCGGCGTCCAGCACCAGGTAAGGCCGGCGATGTCCGCCTAGATGTTCTTTTAGGATCGAGGCCAAAGCCCGGGTTTGTCGAAACGCCGTGGTCTTGTCGATCGCGATGCGGCTGGGCTGCCCTCCGCTGGTCGAAGAAGAATGTAACTCTCGCACGATTTTTTCCGGCGGCACGGCGGTAAGCAGAAATTGCTTGAACATGGAAACCGGCAAGGGCGGCACGTCGGATAAGGTTTGCCAATCGGCCGGCGACGGCCCCAATCGCCGCAAAAAGCGATCGTAAGGCGGACAATGCCC
>JBEKIK010000028.1:9206-11700 GCA_050011795.1 Thermoguttaceae bacterium
CGATTTCCGCACACAGTTCGCGCAGGATCGTCGTCAAAACGGCATCCTTCTCGGCCTGCCGCATGGCGTATTGCGGGCCGCGGATCAGGGCCTCGACTTGCTGTTCGAGCATTAGGGAATGATCCAACATTTAACTATTCAGCGTTTAGCCGCGGCACTTGTGCCGCATGTTTCCGGGAAAATTCTTCCGGCACAAGTGCCGGGGCTAAACATTCAATATAACTTGTTCCCGGCCATCTTCCGTAAAACTTCTTTTGCCACTTTGCCGTTGGCGGTTTTGGGCAATTGGGGCAGGAATTCGATATATTCAGGCACTTTGTAATTGGGCAGTTGGCCGAGACAATAATTGCGCACGTCTTCTACGGTTAATTGACCCGGTTTGTTCGTGGTCAAGTAGGCTTTTATCGCCTCGCCCCAGATTTCATGGGGTACGCCGATAACCGCGGCTTCGACCACATCGGGCATCTGGCTTAGGACTTCTTCGATTTCCTTGGGACTCACGCGGTTGCCCATGGCCTTGATGAAATCTCTTGTCCGTTCGACGATAAAGATAAAACCGTCCCGGTCGACTCGGGCCATATCGCCGGTGAAAAGGCGGCCATTGCGGAAAAAGCGGGCGGTTTCCTCGGCGTCGTTCCAGTAGCCCGGCGCTATGTTATCGCCGGAAGCCGCAATCTCGCCGATTTCGTCGCTGCCCGGCCGAACCGGCGTGCCGTCTTCCTTGAGCACTTCCAATCGCGAGCCGGGCAGACCCTTGCCGATGGAGCCGAGTTTATCGTCCAATAGTTCCGGCGGCAGGTAACTTAGCCGGGCAGTGGCCTCGGTCTGCCCGTACATGACGTATAGCCGAACCCCAGGAAACGCCCGGCGGATTTCTTGAATAAACGGATTGGGCAGTTTTCCGCCCGCCTGCTGAAGCCAGCGCAGGGCGGGAAACTTTCGACGTGCAAAATTCGTGTGGCGGAGCAGGATTTGGTAAGTCGATGGTACGCCGGCAAAGCCCGTGCATTTCTTCTCGGCCATTTCGTCCAGGACTTTTTCCGGAAACATGAAGCGGTTGTTCAGCACCAGCGATCCGCCGGCCATAAGATGCGTGTGCATGAGCGACGTGCCGTAGCAATAGTAAAAAGGAAGCACCGTCATGGTACGCTCTCCGGGACCGAGTCCCAGGTATTGAATAATGTCGCGGGTGTTACATTCGATGTTGCGATGAGTGACCATCACGCCCTTGGACTCGCCGGTCGATCCGGAGGTGAGCATGATGGCGGCAAGATCGCGGCGCGGATCGATCGCGGGAAATGAACATTGCGTATCCGGCGATGCGGGCCCGGCCGGCCAATTGGGCAGGAGGGACGATTCGTCTTCCAGTTTGATATCCAAACGTCGGGCAACCGGTTCCACGCGGGGCCAAAAACGGGCGGAAATCAGCACTAGCTTCATGCCGGTGGCAAGGGCCATTCGCTCCAGGGTTTTTTCGCTGCAATCGACTGGGAAGGGAACCACGCATAGTCCGGCGCGAATCACGCCCAGATAGGCGGCGATGAAAAAAGGGCTGTTTTCGGCATGTAAACCAATCCGGTCGCCCGCGGCAAAACCATGTTCGATAAGTCTGCCGGCCAAACCATACGCCGCCGCGCGGATTTGGCCGTAGGTAAGAACCTTGTCGCCTGAGCAGACCGCGGGCCGATCCGGTTGGGCGCCCGAAAGGATTTTTTCGGCAATATTATGATCCTGTGGGGTCAATCCGCGACGCCTTTTGCCGCAAGGATTTCCATGATTTTCGCGGGCGAACTCATCTCCATGATCTCATCCACTTCAAAGCGCTGGTTGAATTCCTGCTCAAGGTACATCACCAGATTCATGTGGCCGATGGAATCCCAATTGGGAACATCTTCGGGAGCTATGTTAGGAGAAAAAGAATTTATATCTAGTCCAAATGCCTTATGAAATATATTAGCCAACCGCTCACGCATCGCCATTTCCTATTCCTTTCGCTTGCCCTTAATGAATCATTAATTGATTATATCAGCCAAATATACCGCCGTCAAGTTCAAGGACCCGGCCGTTGAAGAAGTCGTTTTCAATGCAGAATAATATGCCATGTGCAATTTCTTCCGGCCGACCCATGCGGCCGACGGCCACACTGGAAATCATTTTTTTTCGGGCATCTTCGGGGATTTTATCGGCCATGGGTGTTTGCACCAATCCCGGCGCAATCGCCACGCATCGAATATTGTAGGGCATTAATTCCTGGGCAAGAGTAAAAGTCATGGAAGTAAGCCCTCCTTTGCTGGCGCTATAAGCGGTCTGCCCCGCACGCCCCAGTCGAGAGATGGAACTGATATTAATAATCACACCCTTGCATCTTTTGCGGAACATGTGTTCCACGGCCAGTTGGGCGCACAGGAACGGTCCCTTCAAATTGGTGTCGATGCTGGTTTGCCAGTCTTCTTGGGCATAGCGTTTAATGCCCCGGAACGAGAAGGACAACAAA
>JBEKIK010000029.1:0-9924 GCA_050011795.1 Thermoguttaceae bacterium
CATGTTCGATTCCTAGTAACGATTGCTCTTTGACCGCCGGCATGAGCCTATCGACCCAGCCTTCGGTCATCTAAGTGCCTCGGAACCGCGTTGAATGTAAAGTAGGACGATTTTGAAAATCGTCTTACAAAGCACCCTCCGCGGATCAAAATTTAAGATGCCACTTCATTACCACAACCAAATTGTCAAAGATCTATCAGGCATATAACCCTTGTGGGGTCTACACCTTACTGTCAGATCGACAGGGGTCGCGTTCCGCCGGCCACCTTTTTTGCAGCCCTTGGGGAACCCGACCCCTGTTGATCTGTCTAGGGTTATAGTCTCGCCTCCACAGGCGAAACCCTGAATTTAGCAGGATGAAAAATAGGTGTCAACGGCCAATACACATTTGGGATATATTTTTCCCAATTATTATCAGGGGAAACGCCGCTCCCTCAAACGACGTATCTTTTCTCCTCCGTGTCTAAATTATATCGGCCTGAAAATCACTGGCAACCCACCCCTTTTTCGAGCCGGGAACACTAAAACAACATTCGCTGCTTCTTCTCTACGAAAAAAATGGGGGCCGGTTCCGACTCCAATCCCTGGAAGTTCAGACCAGCCCCCACAATTTCTACTCGATCCTATAGCCTACATCCTAAAGTTTATAGACTACTACTTATATCCCCCCGTCGACCACGTAACGCTTGCCGGGATTGCGATTACTCAGAGCCAAGTTGAACTTTTTCACTTCTCCATTTTTTAACTTGATCTCGTAAGGCACATACCATCCGTGGTAACTCTTGGACTTGAACTGCTCGCCAATTCTGATGACATGCAGACCGCCTAAATTATCCTTGTCGTTTTTTGTCAGACGACCTTCCCAGAATTTTTGCATTTCATCCCAATCCTCCTTGGCGCAGGCCTCGAAGAATGCCGCGGCAGCCTGTTTTGGCGTCAATTTTTCATGCCCACGACGATGAACAAGACGACCGCCGCGGTTACCGCCCCGCCTATCACTATTAATCGAGTTCCTTTTTGCATTTTAATTCCCCTCGGACTTATTGTATCCGGCCTCAAGCTTCTAGGCGAGAGTAAACATCCGGGTTGCCCCGCGCTACGGCATAATGCCTCCGACCTATGGCCTTGTTTTATATCCCCCCGTCGACCACGTAACGCTTGCCTGGGTTGCGATTAGTTAAATCCAAGTTGTTCTTTTTAACTTCTCCGTTTTTTAACTTGATCTCGTAAGGCACAAACCAGCCGTGGAGGTAAGCCTTGGACTGGAACGGCTCGCTGATAGTTATTACTTGCAGGCCGCCTAAGTATTCCTTCCTCCTTTTAGTGACAGGCCCTTCCCAGAACTTACTTACTTCATCCCAATTTTCCTTGGAGCAGGCCTTGAAGAATGCTTGAGCAGCCTCTTTAGGAGTCATTTTTTCATACTTCTCATTGTCTGGCAGTTTTTCTTGGGGGTATTCGCACCAGCTTACATTTTCAGGCAGCTTGAGCGAGAAAACCGCGGGATCAATCTTTTGATCATAATCAATATGGTTGGCTTCAAAAATCAACACTTCTTTGTCTTTTTGATGAATATAAATCTGAATGGCTTCCAATCGCTTTGTTTTAGCGTCGAAGTGAAATACCCGGCGTGTGTCTGAAGTGTAGATATACTTATTCTTCAAGTAGTCATCATCGCTCAATCCAGCCTTTGTCTCGACGGTAACTAACAACTTCTGCATGCCCTTATCTTGCTCGTGGGCAAGCTTCAAGTCCCAGCCTTTAGCCAGAGCCGACTGGAGTTCTTGATTGATGAAATCCTGCACATTTGTCAAAGAAAGCAACCAGCCGGAGTCGCCCGCGTTGTCCATCGGATGTGGAATTTTCCATGCTTCATCTGTGGGCTTCACCAGTATGATCGTGGAGACACCATCCATGACGGCCACCACTCCAGGCTTCTCGACTCGCCATTTTGTATTTTCACCAAACTGTTTCCACAAATCTATGGAAACTAAAAGGTCCTTATCCAGGTCAATATTGGAAAAGTTAAAATCATCCGGATCGGTGCGCATTTTGCCTTGGATGTGGATGGTCGATATCTTGGGCACGGCCTTTGCGCCTTGGGCAAGAACCTCGGCGGCCTGGACCCTGTTGTCGGGCTGCGCCATCTGCACGCCAGCGATAATGAGCAAAACGACCGCCGCGGTTAGCACTCCGCCAATTCCCAGTAATCGAATTCGCCTTCGCATCTGGAGTCTCCTTATAATCAAAGCCTGTTCGTGAATAATTCGGTCCATCACTTGGGTTTCCAACGAAATCCCGGACGTGCTAAGGCCCCCGCGCGTCAGACGGACCACAACACGCTGCACCTGGTCGAATTCCGCCCGGCAGGCCGGGCAATCCGTTAGGTGCGACTTGATCCGGCTTTCCGCACCAGGGTCCAACAGACCTTCTTGATATGCGGCAAAATCGTCTCTACATTCCGAACAATTCATGATTTCACCTCGCTGTTCCCCTTGGGGTTTTCCTCCCGTAGGACGACTTTTAAAGTCGGCTTACTTGTTTCGGAAGAAAGGCATTCTCTGAGCAGTACATAAGCGCGCGATAAGCTCTTGGTCACCGTACCGATGGGCAGTCCAAGGTCCCGGCTGATTTCAGCACAGGAAAGCCCTCCGTAGTACCGCATTAGCACAACCTCGCGATACACATCGGGCAATCGGCCAACCGCTTCGGTCACATCCGTGTCCGGACTATCGCCGGACTGCAAGTGGGTCTCGGCTATCTGTCGCTCATCATAGGCAACGCACTGATGTCGCTTTTTGGCGCGCCACGTTTCCTTCACTACTCGGTCGGCGATGCCCACAAGCCAGGAAAAAAACGATCCTAGCTTATTGAGACCCCGCAAAGCGAAGTAGGCGCGTACGAACGTCTCCTGGGCGGCTTCGGCGGCCTCTTCCTCATTACAAAGTCGGCCTCGAAGGTACCGCAACAGCGCAGCCTGATGGCGGGACACCAAATGCCGGAACACCTCCGGATGCCCGTTAAGGCAACCGCGTATGCACTGTTCATCTGTTCGACACATTTTTGCCTCCGGATGGAAAGAAAGCCGGATTCTACCCTAGTAGTGACTTAAATACCGTTTTTGCGACATAAAAAAATATATTTAGCCCAGGGTGAATACACCCGCGGCCTATGTTGGGGGTGGCAGTTTAACTACCACCCCAACTGTTTGGCCAAGGTAAAGTGTTTTCCATATTGTCCCGCCGTGTATTCAGGGCGGGTTAAATATGAATTCCAGGACAACCCCAGTTAATCCGCCGCATGGCGAATGGCATCTACCAAGCCGGGCATGGTGTATTGTTCCGCTTCCACAGCCGGTTCATAACCGAGTTCTCTGAGCGTTGCCGATGTCACCGGGCTGATGCTGGCCAGTTTGCTTTGCCGCAATTTATCGCCGAACATGGCCGTAAGCGAGCGGGCGATCGAGGAACTGGTTACCGTGATCCAGTCGATCCGGCCGGCGGCAAGCATTGCGGCGATATCAGGATCGGGCCGGTCTACGTCGCTGCTGGTGTATGTTACGACTTGTTCGACAGTGCCCCCGGCCGCGATCAACTGTTCGGCCAAAACCGCTCGTCCGCGGCTGGCCCGAACCAACAAGAATCGTTTGCCGGATGCTTCGCCGGCAAGCGACTCGGCCAGCGATTCGGCGCGGAACTCGGGCGGAACCACCTCGGCGCGGAGGTTATACCGCAAAAGTTCGTCGGCAGTGGCCCGACCGATGGCCGCCAGTCTAATGTCGCTTAACCGGCTCGCATCGCCTCCGTTTTTATACAACCGTTCTAGAAAATAACGCACTCCGTTGACGCTGGAAAAAACAATCCAATCGAACTCTTTCAAGCGCGCCAAGACCTCATCAACCGGCCGCCAGTCGGGCGGATCGGAAATGCATATCACCGGCTGCACCAATACCTCGGCGCCCAACTCGCGCAGTTGATTGCATAGAGCGTCATCTTCGCCGCCCGGCCGTGTAACCATCACTTTTTGTCCAGCCAATTTTTTCATGCACATGTCAATTTGCGAAAACGCAATCGGTATCTGCGCGACCGACGGTCGCGGCTTTATGTGCCAAAGCGCTGGCGAATGATTTGGCGGACATCGTTTAGCCATTCGGCGCGTTGTTCGGGCGTGCTTAGGATGATGGATTCGAAGTTGCGGCGATAGAAATCGGTAACTCCGCAGAAGTTGAAGACGCAGGTTTTCCAGAGATTTTCCAGGGGATCGCCGAAGAGGCGGAGTTCGTCTTCGCGCGGGGTGTTCGAGGTGGTCAGTACCACGGCCTTGCGGCCTTTTAAAAGACCGTTGACGCCCTGGGCCGTGAACTCATAGGCCACGCCCTGGCGGAGCACGCGGTCGAGCCAGCCTTTGAGGATTGCCGGGGGCATGGCCCACCAGTTGGGATGCACGATGATATAGCCGTCGGCCGCGAGGATTTCTTCGCAGTGCCGCTTAACGACCGGGTCGGGTTCAGAGGAGCAAAAGATTTCTGGGTGGGGCAGTATGGGATCAAATTTTTCGGCGTACAGGTCATGATAAATAACGGTGTGGCCGGAGGCTTTGAGATCCTCCATTGCGGCGGCGGCAATAGCATGACAAAAACTTCCTTGCTTCTGATGGCCGAGGAGAACGAAGATTTTCATGGGGGCTAATTATTACTTCACGTTCATATCGCAGCTTAGGCCGCCGGCGGCGTGCAGGTAGGTAAAGCGGACGTAATCGGCCACCATGCGGTCGGCGCTGAATCGCCAGGCCAAGGAGCTGATGGAGTTCATCATGCGTTTGATCCAGGCCCTGGGCAGGCCGTCCACGTCGCGGTCGTAATACAAGGGGATGACTTCCTTGGCCAGTACGCGTTGCAGATCGGCATAATCGCGGGAGTCGGTAATCTGCTCGTCGACATGCGCAGTTCCCTTGCCGATGGCGAAACCGTTCGAGCCGTCGTAGGCTTCGGCCCACCAGCCGTCGAGGATGGATAGATTCAGTGCGCCGTTGAGCACGGCTTTTTGGCCGCTGGTGCCGGAGGCTTCCAAAGGCCGGCGCGGATTATTCAGCCACACGTCCACTCCCTGGATCAAGTGCCGGCAGACGTTGATGTCGTAATCCTCGACAAAGGCGATGCGCCCGGCAAAGCGGGGATCGTGGCGCAGGTTGGCAATGCGTTGGATGAGTTGTTTGCCGGGATCGTCGGCCGGATGGGCTTTGCCGGAAAAGATGATTTGGATCGGCCGGTCCGGATCGTTGACGATTTTGGCCAGCCAATCCATGTCGGTCATAATCAAGGCCGCCCGCTTGTAGGTGGCGAAGCGCCGGGCAAAGCCGATGGTAAGGATGTTGGGATCGAGGATATTCCGGGCGGCCTCGACGGCTTCGTCGCTTTCGCCGCGGCGGCGGCACTGCCGGCTTACGCGCCGACGGACGAATGCCAGGAGCAGATTTTTCATGGCGTAGTGCGTTTCCCACAATTCGCCGGGGTCCACGTCATGGATTGTTTGCCATACTTCCGGCTCGCCCATGCGTTCCATCCAGTTGGCGGGGAAATAACGATCGTACAGTTGTTGCATCTGCCAGGCCAGCCAACTTTGAATGTGTACGCCGTTGGTGATGTGCCCGATGGGTATCTCTTCCTCGACGTGCCAGGGCCAGAGATGGGCCCACATGCGGCGGGTGATGTGCCCGTGCAAATTGCTCACGGCGTTTGCGCGGCGGGAGAGTTTCAAGCCCAGCACGGTCATGCAGAAGGATTCGTGGTCGTTCTGCGGTTCCACGCGCCCCAGTCCCATGAGTTGGTCCAGCGAGACGCCCAACTCGTCGCGCAGGGGTCCAAGGTGTTCTTCGATGAGATTTTTGTCGAATCGGTCGTGTCCGGCTGGGACCGGGGTGTGGGTGGTAAAGACGGTGTGTTGTGCCACGTCGCGCAGGGCGGTGTCGAAACTCATGCCATCGTCTTTCATCCGCTCGCGGATGGCTTCGATGATGGCGAAAGCGCTGTGCCCTTCGTTAAGATGATAAACTCCGGGGCTGATTCCCAACGCCCGCAATGCCCGGACGCCTCCCACCCCGGCCACCATCTCCTGGCGGATTCGCGTGCGATTGTCGCCGCCGTAAAGCCGGGCGGTCAGTTCGCGGTCTTCCGGAGAATTGCTGGGCACGTCGCAGTCTAAAAGATACAAATTCACCCGGCCCACGCGCATCAGCCATACTTTGGCAAGCAGCCGTCCGGTGCGGGTGTCGATGCGGACGGTAATCGGCTTGCCGTCGGTGCCCATGGCCGGCTCCATGGGCAAATTCTCGACCTTCGTATCGATGTACTCTTCGTGCTGCCAGCCGTTGATGTCGAGCTGTTGCTTGAAATAGCCCTGATCGTAAAACAATCCGATGGCCACAAGCGGCACGCCCAAGCCGCTGGCGCTTTTGATATGGTCGCCGGAAAGGACCCCCAAACCGCCGGAATATACCGGCACCGACTCGTGCACGCCGAACTCCAGGGAAAAATAGGCTACCGGCTTGGAACCCAGCACGCCGCCGTGAGTTCTACCCCAACGCGGAGTCACGGAAATATATTCTTTCAACCGGCGGTAAGCCTGATTTATGCGGCTATAAAGCACCAATTCGGCCGCCCGCATTTCCAGGCGTTCGGGCGTAAATTCCGCTAGTAATGCAATCGGGTTATGATCGAGTTGCCGCCAACGGATAGGGTCGAGGTCGCGAAACAGGTTGATCACTTCGGCATGCCAACTCCACCACAAATTTCGCGCCAAAGCAGTGCATTTTTCATACAGGTTTTCAGCCGAATGTCCAATCGGCCTTGGTGATGCCGGCGGACGTGCGATAACCGTTTCGATCTGGCTCATACTAACCCACTCGTCTTAAAAGCGTCTTTTTTTTACGGAACCTTATATTATATCGACATTATTTTTTTATGCGACCCCACTCAGACGGGAATAATCATTGCTTTAATGATGAATTTATCAAGGACCAACGACTCTTGCGGAAAGCTCAGTGTCAACGTATCATGCGCGGTTTTACATATAAAGGGTTCAGGATTCAGGGTTCAGGGATTTGAATTTATGCTTAGTTTTTGAGTCTGTTTTTTTGGGTTTATACTCCAAAGTCAATTCACAATACCCGTCGATGGAATGATGACATAACCACATTGGGGCATCTCCTACCCAGCGGGCATGCAAACAATCGCAATACTCGATAACTTAAACTAAGGTGAAGAAACTATTATGGCAGCCGACCATCAAGTTCAGGTGCAATGGCACGATCATGCCGTAACGCGCGAAGAGCGGGAAAAACTTAACTCTCACCGGGGATGCGTGATTTGGTTCACGGGACTTAGCGCCTGCGGTAAGAGCACCGTGGCTAATCTGATCGATCATAAACTCCACAGTTTAGGGTTGCACAGTTTTGTGCTCGACGGCGATAACATCCGACACGGCCTGAACGCCGGTCCCGGGATGCTCAAACCACGGCATGGGGAAGAGTTTGCCAAGCGGTTTGGATTGGGGTTTTCGGCCCAGGACCGGGAGGAAAATATCCGCCGTATCGGCGCAGTGGCCAAGCTGTTCAGCGATGCTGGCATAATTGCCATCACCGCTTTTATCAGTCCATATCGAGTGGATCGGGATCGGGTCCGCTCTCTGCTTGCGGATGGCGATTTTATTGAAATTTTTGTCGATGCTCCCCTGGAAGTCTGCGAAGCCCGGGATCCTAAGGGCCTTTACAAAAAGGCCCGGCTGGGCGAAGTCAAGGGCTTTACGGGCATAGATGATCCTTATGAACCGCCGCTCAAACCGGAGATGGTCCTAGATGCCGGCAATAAATCGGCCGAGACTCTGGCCGAGGAAGTGCTAGCATACCTGAAATCCCGGAAGATACTCGACCGCTCATCGGCGGCTTGCCAATAAACAAAGATAGTTTTCCCAAATTTGGGGCGGCGTTTGTATTGCGAATCCTATCTTGTCGGCCGGGCCGGGAATACAACTCCAGTCCCAACGCATTCATTGCTAGCAAGCCGGTAACAACTCTCTAATTTATCCCAACTGCCAACCCCCGTCAGGGTGTTTTCCTTTTGCCGATATTAAAGTTCCCTGATCCCTTAGTGTTGCCGACACACGGAAGGGAAACCCAGGTTCTAACGAATAAAAGTGGGGCGTGTTAAGGATGTGCAGTCGACAAAACGGTCCCCCCCGGGTTTATACGAATAAAAAGGAATCTGCTCTTTGTGGGGTTGACTTAAATTGATTTTTAGAGCTAAATTACGAGTTGTGGGAAATATGCGACTTTGGCCCCGAATTAGGTTGATAAGCTCCGTGTCAAGGAGCTTAAGTTGGATGGCTACAGTATTGATTAACGATTTACATGCCCGAGCCCAGGCGGCGTTGACTAACAGTCCGTTCTTCGAGTTACACGAATTACAGGTCGAGCAACGTGATGGCGCGCTATTTATATCCGGCAACGTTTCCAGCTTCTACCACAAGCAATTAGCACAGGAGGTCGTCCGTTCGGTCTGCAAAGGGATTGAAGTGAGTAATTCGATTCATGTGGAATTGGATGAATAACGTGGACTTACGGAACGAACCTGGATGGCGTACATACGTTGGAACAGGGATGTTCCTGGGCATTTCCGCTGATGCCGCTGGATGAAGGGATTCCTAGCGGCGATCAAGGAGAAATCCATGGAAGATCAGCCCGCCTCGGCCGGATTGGCCTCACGGACGTTCCGCGACTATTTGCCGGAAACCTTGGAAGAAGCAGAGGAGTTGGCCGCTTCGATTGAACGGGCCGTACAACAAGAGACCGGCCACGGAGTGCGCAATCTGAGCGTCCTCGTCGATAACGAGTCTGTGGTGCTCAAAGGACGCTGCGACAGCTACTACTGCAAGCAATTGGCTCAACACGTAGCCATGTGTCTTACGCACGGCGAACGTCTGGTCAACGGAATCGAAGTGTTGTAATCGGCAAAATGTGATCGGCTATTGCACTCCGTGCATCAGCTTCTTGATGGGTTTTGCCAGCAAGAGCAGCACTATTCCAGCGCCGGAAGTAATCAGAACAATAAGCATGAATCGGCCGGGCATTAGGGCGGTGGACAGGGGGCAGTGAACATCGCGAAACCGCAAACGGTTTCATTCATCATTTTTCCATCCTTCATCCTTCCTCCTTCATCCTTTTTTTATTTTTCTCCGCGCGGTTCCACGCCCAGCAAATTGCGGACGAAAAAGTCCGCGCGGCGGCGTTCGCCGTAAGGCGACTGGCCGGCGCCGTGTCCTTTGCCGGGAAAGACAATCAGATCGAAATCCTTATCGGCCTTGATCAAGGCGTTTACCACTTGCATGGTTGAAGCGGGATCCACGTTTTCGTCCATTTCGCCCACGCAGAGCATGAGTTTGCCTTGCAGCTTGTGGGCCTGGGTGACGTTCGATTGTTCTTCATAATGCGGGCCGAGCGGCCAGCCCATCCACTGTTCGTTCCACCAGATTTTGTCCATGCGGTTGTCGTGGCAGCCGCAATCGGCAACGGCGGCTTTGTAAAAATCGCCGAAGGCCAGCACTGCCCGGGCGGCGCTTTGTCCGCCGGCCGAAACCCCGTAAATCCCCACGCGGCTTATGTCCATGTACGGATATTTTTCGGCGGCGGCCTTGATCCAGGGAATGCGGTCCGGAAAGCCCGCGTCGCCCAGGTTTTTCCAACAAACGTCGTGGAACTTCTTCGACCGGTTCGACGTGCCCATGCCGTCGATCTGCACCAGGATGAAGCCCAGTTCGGCCAATGTCTGGGGCGAATGGAAGGAACTGAATGACTTGGGCACGAAAGAATCTTGCGGCCCGGCGTAGATTAGTTCAATGACCGGATATTCCTTGGATCTGCCGAAATTCGTGG
>JBEKIK010000030.1:0-8903 GCA_050011795.1 Thermoguttaceae bacterium
ACGGCATCGGCCAAATATGGGATCAATTCCCGCGCACTGACGGCGACCACCAGGCGCTGACCCTTGCGGGCTTGGAACCGATAACGATCCACGCCGCCGGGCATGATTTGTCCGTTCACCGTGGCCGGCAGCGTAATACTCATCTCCGGCCGGGGCTTGCCGCTTTGCGCCTGGCCGATGTTTCCCGGTCCTCTGCCGCCCGGCGGTTCCTCGTCGCTTTTGGATTCCTTTTTGAGGAATTCGGTCAGTTGTCCGACGTGAAAAAAAAGGGGATTCGACAACCCGTTTGCCGTTGCCAGTCGCAATTCGCGTTGGCCCGGCTCGGTATCGGAAGCCATTGTAATTTGGAGAATGACCTTTTCGGCAAGGACTGGATTGGCCCTCTTATTTTGAAAATCATTAAGTTTATTTCTTATTTCAGCAATTTCCTTGATGGTTTCGGCATCTCTCGGTTTTTTTTGTAGTTCTTGCACCTTCTCCCTTAATTCGTTGACCTGTTTGGGCGTAAGAAGTTTGATGCACTCGACGACTTTAGCCTGAACGCCGCCGCCCGAGATATACGCTTTGTCCGCGCTTTCCAGATACTGCCCGCCGACTGTGACCTGGAATGCGTCGCCCTGCCGGCCGCCCGCCGGATAGACATAGCCGATATGCGGTGCGTTCTGCTGCGCCTGCACGGTCTGCGCGGCCGCCAGTAAAAACGCCAAACTAAAAATCGTGCGCCAGCGGCGTGAACTCATAAAATCCTCGATATCCTTACATTATTTCTTTCAGCCGTCCGCCCATTTTCACGCCTTCCTCGACAGTGGGCGTCACGTAGACCGTCATACCCTGGGGATTGGGCAAATTCCCGTCTGGATCGATGCCCAGCAATTCATACATGCTGCCGATAAGATCGCAAGGATACACGGGCCGCTCCTTTACCTGTTCCCCTTTTGCATCCGAGGCGCCGACCACGTGCCCGCCTTTAAATCCGCCGCCGGCTAGCACGGCTGAAAAAACGTTCCCCCAATGGCCCCGTCCGCCGTTCCAGGGCTCTTCCCATTGGACCTTCGGCGTTCTGCCGAATTCGCCGCTCCACCAGACGATCGTGCTATCGAGCAGGCCGCGATCGTACAAATCCTCCAGCAGGGTCGCCATTGCTTTATCCATTTCCGGCAGTTTCCGGCGCATGATTTGAAAATGCTGTTTGTGCGTATCCCAACCTTTGTAGTTGATGGTGACAAAGGGTACGCCTTTTTCGACCAAGCGCCGCGCCATCAGGCAGGACTGCCCGAACGTGTTGCGACCATATCGGTCTCTCAATTCGTCCTTTTCCTGGGCGAGATCGAAAAGTTTGCCCGCGTCGCCCAGAATCAACTCATAGGCCTGTTCCTCGGATTGGTTCAATGCCTTCAGTGCGGGATCGTCTTTCACTACATGTTCGAAGGTGTTCAACTTATGCAGCAGTTCGCGCCGGTCGCGTTGTTGTTCATCGGATACGCCTTGGGCCACGATGCCTTCGACCACGAATCGGGCCTGGGCCGGATCGCCGCCGGTGGCGAATGGTTTGTACCGATTACCCAAAAACCCGGCTTCGGAAAACCGCCCCTGCGGCTCGGTCAGCACGATATAAGGCGGAATCAATCCTTTGTATCCGGCGTCGTAGCCCTTAAATAACGAGACCACCGCGCCGACGCCCGGATATACCAGCCGCTCGCCCGGTCCCGGATTCCGCCCGGTCTGAACCATGTATGCCGCCGTTTCGTGGGCGTTTATGCCGTGGGTCATGCTGCGGATGATGGAATACTTGTCGGCCTGTTTGGCCAGCATGGGAAGCAGTTCGCCGATCTTGATCCCGTCCACATTGGTCTGGATCGGTTTGTTCAACGGACCGCAGTAGTCGTAGCCCGCATCAGGTTTCGGATCGAAAGTATCCAAATGCGACGGGCCACCCCACATCCAGATCTGGATGACCGACTTGGCCTTGGCTTTCAATTGTTGCGTTTCGGACCATGCGGGAAGCCCCAAGCCGTTGGCCAGCAGTAATCCGGCCGCGCCGGCCAGTCCGCGGCGCATGGCCTCGCGCCTCGTAATACATAACCCCGGAATCAAATGTTTCTCCGTGCTCATGATTTTCTCCCTCTAATCCCCAATCCCTAATCTCTAATCCCTACCCTAATGTCTGTACAAAAACTCCGCGCTGTTGATTAAGGCCCAAATCAGGTCCATCATGGGACGCCTGCCTTCATGCCCCGGCTGGGCGTAATCTCTCACGATTTCCAATTCTTCATCGATGGGATAACGCGAAAGAATCGTCAAATAAAGATCTTCTATAATCTCTCGCGGCCTTTTCTTGGCTTGCAACAGTTCCCGAAGCTTCTGACTTTGTTCAATCTTGCGGCGGATATGCGTTGAATTCAGCAGGTGCAATGCTTGGTCCGCCGTGGAGCGGTTGTTGCGCTCCGATTCCAGACCGGTATCGCGAGCCGGACGGCCGAACATCTCCAGGAACGAACTGCTGATGCTGCCGTCGGCCAATTCGATCGAACGCTGGTTTTCGGGAATGAATGTAAACGGCTCGGGAATGGGGCTGGAATACTTCTCCGTAGTGCCGGTGATCTGGCAGATGGCGTCGATGAGCACCTCCGCTTCCAGCCTGCGCGGCGGATAGTGCGAAAAATTGGCCTCGCCCTGGGGATTGTTGCTCTCGGGAATGGACGAAAGCTGATAAGTTTTTGAATTCAAAATCAGCCGGAAGATGTGTTTCAGGTCGTAATGGGCGGAAATCAACTCCCGCTCCAGGTATGCCAGAAGTTCCGGATTGACCGCCGGGTTATCAGGGCGGATGTCGTCCGGCTCGTGAATAATGCCCCGTCCTAATAACCACGACCAAATTCGATTCACGATGTTGCGCGCGAACCAGGGATTCTTAGGGGCAACCAGCCAATTCGTAAAAACCTCGCGCGGATCCTGACCCGGCTGCAGCCGGGCCGTTGTCCCGTCGGGAAAAACCGCCTCAACCTTCGCGTCGGCGGCCGATTGCGGGGAATCCTTGCCCGGATCGAATATGACAATCTCTTCTTTCCACTGCTCGGTGGCCTTGTACTCAATCCGTGAAAAAAACAGGCCCATTTCCGCCCAGCGCTCTTTCGGCCAACCCTCTGCCCGCACGCCCATGAAGCTTAGCGCTACGGCCTGTGCGATGGCCGTCGGTTCTCGGCCTTGGATTGCACGATAAAAGTTTACTTGCGGTACGTTGAAGTTGCTGCCGTTGGCCGTAAGCATCTCCCGCACGAAACGATCGTACGGCATGTTATCCTTGATGCAAGTCCGGATCCAGCGGTGATAGGATTGCACCGCATTGGGCCATAAATTGATGGGATACTCCGACTTGACCCGGAGCAGATCGCTCCATTTCATGGCCCAGTAATCGGCGAACTCCTTTCGCTCCAGCAGACGGTCGATCAGGATTCTGCGTTTTTTCGGGTTCTGATCCAAGAGAAATTCTTTCGTCTCCTGGGCAGTGGGGAGCATGCCGATCACGTCCAGATATACACGGCGGACAAACACCGCATCCGAGCAGATGGGGGCCGGCGGAATACCCAAGTGCTTCAGCTTGCCAAAAACCAGTTCGTCGATTTTGCCTTGGGGAGCCGAATTAGCCAGGCTCTCAAACGGCAACACCGGCGCCCTTGTTGCCCCTCTATCGGCGATGGCTGCCGTTAGGACAACCGCGAAAACCAAGAATGTCTTCATATTACAGTCCGGCGGGATCAGCGTGTTTTATCCCAAGTGCCCAATAAAGTAAGTATAACCCGTTAAAGAATTTAACACCAGAAATTGTCCAATGTCTCCATCGCATGACATACCCTGAACAAGACCTGCCCAACCCAGAGCCGTAAAAACGAAAACGGCTCGCAAGTTCTTGCTTATCAAGCACTTGCGAGCCTGGATTCTATCTCAGCGGAGAGGACAGGATTCGAACCTGCGGACCAGTTTCCCGGTCATCGGTTTAGCAAACCGACGCTTTCGACCACTCAGCCACCTCTCCTAACTTCTTATTTACTAATTAGTTATATTGAACGATCCGGGACAATAAAGTTCGCATTATATAAGATTTTTTATTGCCTCAGTCTTCTTATGATAGTCAGAGCATGTCGTGATGGGTAGGCCGTGTAAACGAAATGGAGACAGGCGACTACCGCTCTTCTATTTCCGCCGTCGCCAAGCGTAGGCCATCAGACTTAAAGCACACATGCCCAGCAAAGAGAGGGTGGAAGGTTCGGGGATGATGGGGGACGGAGGAAAATCCGGTGTACCTTCCCCACCGTCGGCGAGAATCCAAGGGTCGCCCATAACGCACGGCTCGGAAACGTGCGTGTACCACCCGGGCCCATATGAACACCCACCCCCTGCGCAATAATCGTCACCCGGTGCGCCGTAGTAATCGGACGAATATCTTTGCCAATAAATTTGGAAGGCCTGGGTGCCGTTACCCGGTCTACCCGCCAAATTCACGAAATCGGTGCTGTTGGGAACGCTTGGCGTCGGCAAGATTAGTTCGTCTTGGGTTTCAATAAGCCCTGATACTTGGGTCAAGTATGAGTCCGCAGATGTACCACTACCCACCACGGTGGTGCCTTGATAAATGGTGAAGTCCCAACTCAGTATATTTGAAAAACCATCTGTGGTGATCTGCCCCGAAATGTCGTACCCGTTCTGAAGGGATGGATAGCTCACAAGTTTATAGGTCATCGAAGCCCAGACATTGGACACGGGTACGAGGAGGACAGCCACCAGCGCTACAATCAACCTTCTCATCTCACACCTCCCTTGAAAATGCGGGCGACTTCAAGCCCTGAAATCAAAACACATGCAGGAAATCCCTGCTAGTTGGACTGTGGAAGATTGGCCCGCAACAAACGAGCCATTTTAAAGAACGCACGCCGTGCCGTTCTGATACGACCAGAAATGGGATGTCCGGGTGCTAACGCTACCTCAAAGATAAATGCGTCTTAAAGTCAGATATGCAAGTCATCTTACCATCTCCCCTATTTATGTCAATTCCCCTTAGTCAATAAAATTAGCTTTTGCGAGGGGTTTCTATCCCATATAAGACCCCCGCAACCGGGTAGGTGGTTTTATCCGCCCGCCCCGCCGGAACTGCCTTCACCTGCGCTAGGGAGTTTTACGCTTGGATAGGCGTTCGCGAACTATACGAGCCAGGAATAGCGGATTGCCTAACAGATATCGACGCATTTTGTCGCGGGGCTGCTGATAAAGCCGCCAGAGCCATTCATGTCCTAGGCCGCGGAGCCATTGCGGGGCGCGGCTAACATTGCCGGCCCAAAAATCGAACAGTCCGCCAATGCCCATGCATACCGGCACTTCAATCCGCGATTGAAATTGGCAAATCCACCGCTCCTGGATCGGATTGCCCATGCCTACCAGCAGCACGTCGGGCCTGGCCGCATTTATTGTTTCGATCACCGACAATGACATATCCATTGTCTTTAAATATCCGTGATGAAATCCGGAAAGAGTCCAGCCTGGGAACGTTTTTTGGGCGTACTCAACAGCCGGTTCAATCGTTTGCTCATTGCCGCCCAGCATAAAATAGGAATATCCTCGATCGGCGGTCAATTGCAGGAGCAAAGGCGTGAAATCGGTTCCTTGGAGGTTGTCTAAAAGGCGGATCCCCTGCAATTTGGCCGCCCAGCGCACGCCGGTTCCGTCGCCGAATAAGAGATCGCCCGAGTTTAGGATAGCTCGGTATTGCGGGTCGGCCGCGGCAAGGTTCAACGTATGGGCGTTGACGAAGAATACGCTTCGGGCCCGATCGTCGCGATTGCGGATGAGATTTTCCAATAACTCAACGGCCCGTTGTTTCGTCACGTTGAGAATTCTTACACCGAGGATGGAAAACAGTTGTCCTTGGGATTTTTGCAAAGGACTGGGCTGGACATCGTGTCGCGTGCTCATCGGTTGCCTCGTGTAAAAGTCGCCCGTTATGGGCGGGAATCCAGGGGGACTACTACACTTATCGAAAAATAATATCTACAATAGAAGGTATTCCAGGTAAATCAGCAAGTTAATTTTAACGTTCCATTTTGTAAAAGTCCAATTTCAAGGCAAAAAACACTCGAAAGGACGCTAGACCATGCGATCTGACGCAATCAAGCTGGGCGATTCCCGCGCCCCGCATCGCAGCCTGCTCCGCGCCACCGGGGTAAAAGATGATGATTTTCGTAAGCCGTTTATCGCCGTATGCAACAGCCACGTTGACATCATTCCCGGGCACGTGCATCTCGATAAAGTCGGCGAGTATATAAAACAATGCGTGCGCGAAGCGGGCGGAATGCCGTTTATATTCAATACCATCGGCGTGGACGACGGCATCGCCATGGGCCACGAAGGAATGAAGTTCTCGCTGCCCAGCCGCGAACTGATCGCCGACTCGGTGGAGACGATGCTATCGGCCCATTGTTTCGACGGCGTGATCTGCATCCCCAATTGCGATAAAATCATTCCCGGCATGTTGATGGGCGTGATGCGCGTGAACATTCCCGCCGTTTTCGTAAGCGGCGGCCCAATGGAAGCCGGCACAACGCCGGACGGAAAGAAGGTCGATCTGATCGATGTCTTCGTTGCCGCAGCGGCCAAAAAGGACGGCAAACTCACGGCCCAAGAGTTATTAGAACTAGAAAGAGTCAGTTGTCCCACATGCGGCTCCTGCTCGGGAATGTTCACGGCAAACAGCATGAACTGCCTGTGCGAGGCCCTGGGCATGGCCTTGCCCATGAACGGCACGCTTCTGGCAACCAGCGAAGAACGCAAAATACTCTACCAACATGCCGCCCGGCGGATCGTCGAAATGGTCCTGGAATTCGACAAAAAAGGCGAAGGACACGGCCTGCTGCCCCGGGAAATTTGTACTACTGAGTCGTTCGACAACGCCATGATCCTGGACATGGCCATGGGCGGAAGCACCAATACCGTGCTCCACGTCCTGGCCATCGCCCGCGAAGCCGGTGTGGAATACGACATCGAGCGGATCAACCAACTCAGCCATCGCACGCCGAACATCTGCAAAATCGCACCAAGCAACAATTATCACGTGGAAGACTGTCACAATGCCGGGGGCATCCATACCATTCTGGGCAGCATCAACCGCGGATGCCCTGATCTGCTCAAATTAGATCGGCCCACCGTGACCGGCAAAACGCTGGGCGAAAACATCGCCGAGTTCGACATCCGTGCCGATTCTGTCCGCGAGGAAACGCTGGAATTGGCCGCGGTCCGTGCGGGCGGCAGCCGGACCAGCGAAGGCATGAGCGTCAAGCGAACCGCCCGATCCATACGCGATCTTTCCAAAGACGATTTAGGATTCGACCCTTACGATTGCATCCGCGAAGTCGAAAACGCCTACAGCCGCGAGGGCGGGCTGATAATTCTCTATGGCAACCTGGCGCCGAAAGGCGCAGTTGTGAAGGCGGCCGGAGTCAAGCCCGACATGCTCAAATTCACCGGCCCGGCGGTTATTTTTGAGGCCGAAACCGAGGCTTACGAAGGAATCGTCAACGGCAAAGTTAAGGCCGGCGACGTGGTGGTGATCCGCTACGAAGGCCCGCGCGGCGGACCGGGTATGCAAGAGATGCTCGCCCCTACCACGGCCATCAAAGGCATGGGCTTTGACGATAAAGTCGCACTGATAACCGACGGGCGTTTCTCGGGCGGCACTGCCGGGGCCTGCATCGGACATGTCAGTCCCGAAGCCGCCGCCGGCGGACCGATCGGACTGCTTCAGCCGGGCGACATCGTCGAGATCGACATACCCAATCACACCCTAAACGTGCGTTTAAGCGAGACCGAGTTATCGAAGCGAGCGAAAAACTGGAAGCCCCGCCCTCCTCGATATTCAAAGGGCTGCCTGGCCAAATACGCCTCGATGGCCACCAGCGCCGACACGGGTGCGATTTTGAAGTGGAAGCAATAACTCATACCATAGCTCTTTAGGAGAGAGTTAGGTTGAGAGCTAAGCCAAATTATTTTAATACTAAGCCTAAGCAATCCATCCTCATGAGACTATAGCAGCGATGCACAGCAAACAACCATCGATTCACTCGCGGTTTATTCGCCTCATAATCGCCACGGTGTGCATGACTATGATAAGCGGGCGTTCGCAGTCGGCCGAGTGGCAATGGTCGATTGCGGTCAAGGGCGGCGTTGATAAAGCCGGCCCTGCGCGGGCGTTTTTGTGGATCCCGCCCAACTGCCAAAAACTACGCGGCGTGATCCTGGCCCAACACAACATGGAAGAAATCTCCATCCTCGAAAATCCCAAGTTCCGCAAGGCGCTTGGCGAGCTGAATTTCGCGGAAATCTGGTGCGCTCCGCCGTTCGATCATCTGTTCCGATTCAATCAAGGGGCAGGAGATGCATTTAACGGCATGATGGAAGATTTGGCGAAGGAATCGGGCTATGAGGAGTTGAAATACGTTCCGGTGATCGGCATCGGACATTCGGCTGCGGCAAGCTGGCCGTATTATTTCGCGGCCTGGCATCCGGATCGGGCGCTGGCGGCGATTTCCGTCAGCGGGCAATGGCCTTACTTTCGCAGCCCGGTTTTCGCGCCCGATATCTGGGGCGATCGGACGATTGACTTCATTCCCGCCTTGGAAACAATGGGTGAGTACGAGTCGGCCGACACCTGGTCGGCCGAGGGCCTGAAAGAACGTCAGCAGCACCCGCTCTTGCCGCTTAGCATGTTGGCGTGTCCGGCCGAGGGACATTTCGCGGCCACTGATAAAAAGGCGGAATATCTGGCACTGTACGTCAAAAAGGCCGTGCAATACCGGATGCCTGACAAAGCCCCGGCCGATGGTCCCCCGAAACTTAAACCGATCGATCCCACGAAAACC
>JBEKIK010000031.1:0-8892 GCA_050011795.1 Thermoguttaceae bacterium
AAGGATTAGGGATTGTGGAGTGGGGATTGGGGGTGGGCAGTTTAGTGCCTACTTTATACCAGCACGGGTGCCATGGGCACGCTTGCGTGGCCATGCCGCGGTTTTCCCACACTTCCAACATGCCCACGACAAGCGTGGGCATGGCACCCGGTTCTCAGTGGGAACGCATCATTAAATTTGCATTTCATGGCGGACTTTTTCCAGATCTACTCCGAGAATTTCCTTGGCCGACTGGGCGAGGATATCCCTGTCGGCCTGGATATGAAGGGTCACGTTTGTATGCGAGATGGATTCGCCGGTCTTGAGTTCCTTGGCGGGGGAAAGCGATTCGAGTTCGTAAAACGCTCCCATTCCCTTTTTCCCGGGCTCGGGCGGGCCGTCGTTGTAGCTGTTCATCACGTCGCCGACGTATGGCTGGGCAAGAGGACCGCCCCAGAGATTGCTCATGTATAAATTTTCCGCCGGATTGCGGGGCATGCTGAATTTCACCAGCGTTAGCACATCGGCCAGAAAATCGATCGATCCGACCGTGTCCCTGGCGCGGCGCTGCGAGGTTCCGATCTTTGAACGGAACTGGCCGTCTGCGCGGAACAGGACCGCCTCGGGGAGGATTTTCAGGCGCTCGGGCGGGACTTTGCCGAAATAATCGCTTTGGACCGCGGGGCCGAGTTGCGACGGATCGCCCGGTTTGAAAGGCACCAGGACCACGGTTTCCGGACCCGCATTGAGCATGCCCAGCATCCAAATCGAGATCAGCCCCTTTTCCTTGCTCATGGGCGGACCGAGGTTGGTTATTTGATTGATGGTTTCATAGGCCACCATTTTAATGCCGTGCTGCGATATTGTTTTGACCGCCGCCGGGCCGAAGAGTTTCTGGCAATCGGCGGCGGAAAGCAAGCGCACGCCGCGGTTGACTTCCACGTCGAAGCGCGTGCCCGAGGTGTTTTGCAGTTTCATTTTCGCGGCCATGCGGACCGACGTATTGCCCTCCCGGGCAACCACTGGCCAAGGCCCGTCGTTCAGTTCCGGCGGGGTGAACCAGTCGGCGAGGGTCTGCTGTTTGATGCCGGGCTTGAACCACAGGCTGAACTGCCCGCCCTCGGGCGAGATCCATAGACGTTCTTCGCCGCCGTAGTTGTTGAAGTGCTCGTTGGAAATCCCGGCCGAGATGAAATCGCGATTGACGAACCCGAAACTCATGCCCTCCGGGCCGTCGCAAGTTGAAGTCATCACCCGACCTTGATATCGCGGGGCCACGGCCACCCGGGCGCCGCCGGGATCGGCCAACTCGATCAATTGGGTATGTTTCGCCAGAAAATCGCGGACTTCGGCGTAAGACATGAAAATAAATCGTGACAAAATAGAATGCCTAAAAACGACCGTAATGGTTCATCATCAAACCCGTTAGGCCTTATTATTGCTTATTGTCGGCAGGCGGGCAAGTTGCCTATCGTTACTCCACGGCGCTGGCTCCGGCTAAAGCAACCGCATGGTCGTTTTCCACTGTGCTGCCGGAAACGCCGACGGCGCCAATGATTACGCCCTGTTTGTTTTTCAGCGGCACTCCGCCGGGAAACGAGATCAGGCCGCCGTTGGAATGTTCGATGTTATAAAGCGGTCCGCCCGGCTGCGACAGTTTTCCGATTTCTCCGGTGGGCATATCGAAAAAACGCGCTGTTTTTGCCTTTTTTATCGCGACATCAATGCTCCCCAGCCAGGCCTCGTCCATGCGGATGAAGGCCTTTAAATTCGCGCCGCTATCGACGACGCCGATGTCCATTTTGGTCCCGATTTCTTCGGCTTTTTTTAGCGCGGCCGCAACGACCGCTTGGGCTTGTTTCATAGTGATATCGGTCATTTTAAGTCCTCCTTATCTTTATGTTAATCGGAGTGTTCACGCATGACATTTTATATCGCTTATACATCACCGGACAAGCCGGGGGTATAATTAGAAAGATTAAGGGGTTAGCGACCGGGGAACAATGAATAATAAAATCTATGGAATAGCAATGATTACCTTATTGACTTTATTCCTAGACTGTCTATAATATCGGCATGAAAAGCATTGATGGCGATAAACTGCGTGGGCATTTGGAAATGCTGATTCTCTCCGTTTTAGAACGGGGCGATGCCCACGGGCTGGAAATTATCCGCCGCCTGGAGGTTTTAGGCTGCGGGTTGCTTCGGCTTAAGGAAGGGTCGCTTTATCCTGCCCTTTATCGGCTGGAAGAGGCGGGCAAGATCGAGGGATATTGGGAAGAAGAGCCGCACGGCCGGCGGGGCGCGCGACGGCGCAATTATCGCTTGACCGCCAAAGGAAAACGAGAATTGACCAAAGGCCGAGAGGCCTGGGCAAGCTTTGTCCAGGTCATCGGCGCAATTGTAGGAGCTCAGGCATGAACGAAAACACACATAAAGCACTAATGATCGAAGTGGAACGGGCAGTGCGGCCGGTTCGGGCGAGTCAAGCCCGGAAACTCCGCATGCGCGAAGAACTGCTGGCCCATCTAACGGCGATCTTCGAGGATGAAGCCACCCGCTGCAGAGACGAGCAAACCGCACTAAACCAAGCGAAACAACGCTTTGGCGATCCACGTGAACTGGCCCGTGAACTTCAGCAGACGGTGCCAATTTCTAGTCGCATCTATTACTTGTTGGAAATAACAGGTTTCCGCATGCTGAGTGATTCTCCGTTGATGTTTGTGGTTAAAGGCTTGCTGTTTACTATTAGCATACTTGCAATCACTGCGCCTCTATTGCTGATTGCGCTAAATTTTCAAGGGAAAACCGCGGAATTCGGGATGCGGGAAATTATTGTTGTTAAAATGTTAGTAATCATAATGGGAAGCATGATGTTGGGAGTTGTTTTCTTATCCAGGCTATACAAAACATTTTTTGCTGAAAGATCAGGTCGCTTTGGCGCCCGGGCGGCAATCGACATTCTGATATCTCTTTGTGCATTTCCATTGTTGGCTTTTACCAACTTTATAGTGCTGACAGGCGATCTAACGGCCAGTATGGCACAAACTCGATTTGCCTGTATTTTTGCTCCAGCAGCGCCTGTGATATTTCTTCTTTTGGCCCGGCAACATGCCCTCGAAATACGTGCCCAAGAAAAATGGTCCAATCTGGAGATCGATGCTTAGAATTAAGCAACCAAGCTGCGACCACTGGTCGCTGCTTTATGGTAGAACCATCACGCTCGCCGACCAACCTTCGGTTGGTGCCCGCTCGCGGCTCAACTAACTACTAACCACTATCTCCGCGGTTTGAGGACCACGGTGGCCAGCGGCGGGTAGGTGACGTGGATGGAGTACGGCCGGCCGTGGCTCGAGTAGTTTTCGGCCTGTGCGCCCGGGGCGTTGCCCATGTTGCTGCCGGCGTAATAGGACGAATCGCTGTTGAAAATCTCTTCGTACCAGCAACATTCGGGCACGCCCAGCCGGTAGCCCACGCGCGGGACTGGAGTAAAGTTGCAGATTACGATCACGAAATCCTTGGGATCTTTTGCCCGGCGTACGTAGCACAGCGTGCTGTCGTCGTGGTTGTGGCAGTCGATCCATTCGAAGCCGTGGTAGTCGAAATCGACTTCGTGCAGGGCCTTTTCACGGCTATACAGGTGATTCAGATCGGTGACGCATTTGAGCAATCCCTGATGAGATTGCCACTGCATGAGGTGCCATTGCAGGCTGGCGTCGAAGTTCCACTCGTTCCACTGGCCGAAATCGCAGCCCATGAAGAGCAGCTTTTTGCCGGGGTGGGTCCACATGTAACTGTACAGCAGGCGGAGGTTGGCGAATTTTTGCCACAAATCGCCGGGCATCTGGTCGAGCATGGAGCCTTTGCCGTGCACCACTTCGTCGTGCGACATGGGCAGCACGAAATTCTCGTGGAAAGCGTAAATCAGGCTGAAGGTCAGCTCGTCGTGATGGTACTTGCGGTGGACCGGTTCGTGGCGCATGTATCCGCGAGTGTCGTTCATCCAGCCCATGTTCCATTTCAGGCTGAAGCCCAATCCGCCCATGTAGGTCGGTCGCGAGACGGCGGGCCAGGCGGTGGATTCCTCGGCGATGGTAAGCACGCCCGGGTGCTGGATGTGGGATTGTTCGTTGAATTCCTTAAGGAGCGCGATTGCGGGGAGATTTTCGCGTCCGCCGTATTCGTTGGGCAGCCAATCGCCTTCCTCGCGGCTGTAGTCGAGGTACAGCATCGAGGCCACGGCATCGACGCGCAGGCCGTCGATGTGATACTTATCAAACCAGAAAAGGGCGTTTGATACCAGGAAATTGCGGACTTCGTGCCGGCCGTAATTAAAGATGTGCGTACCCCAATCGCGGTGATCGCCTTGGCGCGGATCGGCGTGTTCGTAAAGCGCGGTGCCGTCGAAGCGGCGCAGCCCGTGCCCGTCGCGGGGGAAATGGGCGGGCACCCAGTCGAGTACCACTCCGATCCCGTTTTGATGGAGAACGTCGACAAAATACATGAAATCCTGGGGCGAACCGTAACGGCTGGTGACGGCATAGTAGCCCACGATCTGGTATCCCCAACTGGCCGTAAGCGGATGCTCGGCCACCGGCATTAGTTCGATGTGCGTGTAGCCTACCTCTTTGCAGTATTCGGCCAGTTGATGGGCCAGATCGCGGTAACTCAGCCAGCGGTTGGGATCGTCGCCGGGCCGTTTCCAACTGCCCAGGTGAACCTCGTAAAACGCCAGCGGTTTTTCCAACCAGTTGGTTTCGCGGCGCCGGGTCATCCACTCGGGATCGTGCCAGTGGTAACGGTTCAAGTCGGAAACTTTCGAAGCGGTCCGCGGTGGAACCTCGGCGGCGAATCCGTAAGGATCGGACTTTTCGAAGACCCAATCGAGATGGCGGATTTGGTATTTATACAACGTGCCTTCGCCCAAGCCGGGCACGAACAATTCCCAAAATCCACTGGGGATGTGTTTGCGCATGGGATGACGCCGGCCGTCCCAGGAGTTAAAGTCGCCGACCACGCTGACGCTTGTGGCATTGGGGGCCCAAACGGCGAAATTCACGCCGTCCACGCCGTCGATGGTCCGCAATTGCGCCCCCAGCTTGTTGTACGACTGCCAGTGCCGGCCTTCGTTCAAAAGGTGCAAATCGTAATCGGTCAATAAATGCGGAAAGGAATAAGGATCGTACATCATCGTGGGTTTCTTTCCTCCCTCTTCGGCCACGCGGATCATGTACCGTGCGGCCCCATCGCCGTTGGGCAACGGGCATATGGCTTCAAAAAGGCCGGCCGGATGTATCCGTCGCATAGACAGGGGCGACTGCACGTGCTTGGGATGGACCACCCAGGCCTGTGTCGAATTGGGCAAAAAAGCCCGCACTGCCAAGGCACGGCGTCCGGCATCGTTCACCTCGTGAGGTCCCAGCAATTCAAAGGGATTTTCGTGTCTTCCTTCAATTAGTCGACCGATGTTTTCCAAACAAAGGTTGGTACGCACGCAAACCTCCTTGCGATAGGCGATAGGCTATAGGCTGTAGAATATAGGCTATAGACTAAAGGCCGAAAGCTCCAAAATTTTCGTTGTGTATAAATATAATGAATGAGGAATATAGGTAACTCAAAATGACTAAGTGGGCCGCAGGCGAATCAAACAATGTCCTACATTTTTTATGGTCATGTTCAGGCGATGCCTTAACATAACAGGTATTATACGCCCCATACATTTTAACCAAATATCGGCGGCAACGCGAAGCCCCCAATTTAACGGTTGCGGGTGTTGTTTTGTATTCGGTCCGGGCAATGTTCGATGAGGGCCGTCGATCCGCCGTTGACAACATTCAACCGAATGGACATGCAGCAAATGATCCATGCGTTGCCATAAATCCGCATGTTTTATGGGGACCATATACCCAAAAAATTCCCATTGCCATTTGTTTTCCCGCCACTCGGATATACCGTACTGCATCCCCTGCCGGATGTATGTAGAATAGGAGGTCAACGTCACTCGAGATGGCTGATCCAATGATTCTAACGCCCGAATAATAGTCAACAGGTCAAGCCGTTCCCCGGATACACCGGGTTCGATGTCGACCGCCTGGAATTGGGCCACACCATTGGCTTCTTTTAACATAAATTGCCAGTGCCCTGGATTATTGTTCCGGGCTGTTTCGACAAACAGCAAATAATGGGGTTTATCTCCCTTTACCTGCTCTTTTATCTGCGTGACCATATATTGTTCCTGCAAAATAATATCATGGCTGGATATAACTATCCAGATTATTTATCTATAATCGGCCACTTGGCTTACCAGCTTTTGCTTACCGTTAATAATAACCTATACTAATCATTTTATCTATTTTAACGGGCGTTGCTCATCGTAGATGTTATAGATATGTTTGTTCAAGGACCTTTTTTAATTCTGCTATAACCACATGATGGGTGGCATGTTAATTAACTTCACCCAACCCCGGGTGTATTCACCCGGGGCTAAAAAGATTTACTTTAAGTATGTGATTTCAGAAACGATCAACTTTAAAATGATTTAAACCACTTCCCGCAATGCGTCGTGACAAGTTAGAATCGTCTAATCCTTCTGTACTGCTCCTAACAAGTTTAAGTCTGAACCCTAAACCCTTTTTTATCGGTTAGGATGGTCGTGGATGCACTTGTAACCGGAGCCGGGGGGTTTCTCGGACGATATATCGTCGAACGACTCCTTTCCCGGGGCGATCGTGTAAAAGCCCTTGGCCGGAAGCAATACCCGGACTTGCAGGCGCGTGGCGTGGAGATTGTATGCGCTGACTTGTGCGATCGTGATTTGGTGGTGGATGCCTGCCGGTCGGTGGATATGGTGTTTCATGTGGCGGGAATTGCCGGCCTGGGCGGACGATGGAAGGATTTTTATAGAATCAACACGCAGGGAACGCGCTGGGTCATCGAGGGCTGCCGCCGGCACAAAGTGGGCCGATTGGTTTATACCAGCAGTCCCAGCGTAATATTCGATGGAAACGACCAATGCGGAGTGGACGAATCGGTCTCTTATCCGCGTCGCTGGCTGTGTCACTATGCGCATTCAAAAGCCCTGGCCGAGCAGGAAGTGTTGTCGGCCAACGGCGGCGATGGTCTGTTGACTTGCGTGCTTCGGCCGCATTTGATGTGGGGCCCGCGCGACCGATCGCTCATACCGCGAGTGATGGACCGCGCCCGATGCGGCCGGCTCATACGTGTGGGCGACGGGACGAACCGGATCGACATTACTTATGTGGAAAACGCGGCCGATGCGCATATTCAAGCCGCCGATGTCCTTAAGCCAGGCTCGGCTGCGGCCGGGAAAGCGTATTTTATCAGTCAGGGCGAGCCGGTTAATTGTTGGGATTGGATCAATAAACAACTTGCCTTTGCCGGACTCCACCCAGTGCGAAGATCGGTTTCTTTTGCCACGGCCTGGAAATTGGGGGCCTGTTTCGAGGCAATATATCGAGTGTTTGGTTTGCAGGGCGATCCGCCGATGACGCGATTCCTTGCCGCCCAGATGGCTCGATCGCATTACTTTAGCATTGCCAGGGCAAAGGCCGATTTCGGGTACTCGCCTGCCGTTTCCACCGCCGAGGGTATGCGACGGACAGCCGAATGGAGTCGGTAAGGATTAGCGACCTGCTCATTATTCTGGAAAATCCGCCAGTGAATGACGGATATTCACGGTTTTTTAGTGCATTGACCAACCCATCGGAGTGGATAAATCCTCATTTTATGGATCGATTTTTTTGCCGCTTGCCAGAAAACGGTCAAGGATGTAACCTCTCTAGTTTAGACTAACTGCAAGGATAAAGTTGATGATAGCACATTGGCCTCAGCACGAGCGGATAGTTATTACAGGCGTGGGGCTTACCGCGCCTAATGGCAATGCGCTCCCGGAGTTTCGCGCAAGCCTGCTTTCGGGCCGCAGCGGCGTGGTTGCCTACGAAACTCGCTATATTGGCCTGACCCTGGCTGGGGTTTGCAACTTCGATGAACTCCGCTATCAAAAGCGAAAAGAAGTCCGCCGCGGCACCCGGGCAGGAGGCATAGGCATATATTGCGCCCATGAGGCCGTTGCCGACGCCGCCTTGGATTGGCCGAATGTGGATAAATCGGCCGTGGGCATTTATGTGGGCGTGACCGAACACGGCAACGTGGAAACGGAAAACGAACTGTACCTGCTTAAAGGCTACGATTACGACACTCAATACTGGTCGCACCATCACAATCCTCGCACGGTTGCCAACAATCCGGCCGGCGAAATTTCGGTGAATCTAGGCATCACCGGTCCGCATTACACCCTTGGTGCGGCATGTGCGGCGGGCAATGCGGGAGTTATTCAAGGCGTGCAGATGTTGCGCCTGGGCGAGTGCGATATCGCGCTTTGCGGCGGCGTTTCGGAGAGCATTCATACCTTCGGAATTTTCGCCAGTTTTCACAGTCAGGGGGCATTGGCCAAAAATGAAGATCCGGCCAGGGCTTCCAGGCCCTTTGATCTGGATCGCAACGGCATAGTGGTGGCCGAAGGCGGTTGCATGTTCATTCTTGAGCGATTGACCGATGCCAAAGCCAGGGACGCGAAGATTTACGGCGAGGTTGCCGGTTATGCCATGAATAGCGACGCCACCGATTTTGTCCTGCCCGATCCCGTCCGCCAAGCCCAGTGCATCGGCATGGCATTGAAACGCGCCGCCTTGAATGCGGAGGACGTTGACATTGTCAGCACGCACGCCACAGGGACCGCCTCGGGCGACATTCAGGAATGTCAGGCGCTAAGGCGAGTTTGGCGGGAAAACGGTCATACGGCATTCAACAACACCAAGAGTTTCATCGGTCATGCGATGGGCGCGGCCGGGGCCCTGGAACTGGCCGGCAATCTGCCCTCGTTCGCCGACGGAG
>JBEKIK010000032.1:0-8875 GCA_050011795.1 Thermoguttaceae bacterium
TTTGGAATTGCACAATATTTAGAAACGATTTTTTAGCGACAAATAATCAATGAACCTCTTTTTCGCATTGATACGCACTCTATCCGGAAGGTCTTATGTCATCCGATCTTTCACAACCCCAAAGTCCCGGCCAGCAGGAACTCAAGGCGGCCCTTAAGGCCTTCAAGAAGCGCTTGAAACTGAACCAACTCGACGACCAGTCGCGGATCGGCGTAGGCCCGATGAGCTCCGGCCGCCAGTCCGGAATCGTGGCCATCACCCCGCCCGACCAGTATCCGCAAGCCGTTTGGGACGAACTTGCCCGGCAGGGCAAGCTAAAACGCGTAGGCAACGGGATGTATGAACTGGGGCAACCGTGAATAAGGGGGCGATTAAGACGATTTATTCTGTGGTGGATTATAAGCCCTAAAGAATTCTTTTGCCTTATCATGAATGGCGGCAATTGTATTTAAATCTTCCGATTTAACCGATATTTCTATTTCACTGGGACGCAAGGAAATATTGCACATGAATGTGTCGACACTTTCTCTTTTCCAGTGAGTGTGTAACCATATAGATCCGGCATGGGGATATTGTTCAAGTACGCGTAGGAATTCCGAATAATTTTCCGCATGCAGACTGCGAAATTCATTTAATTTGAGATCGTAACTAATTTTATCGCAACTGTCCGTATCTTCCTCGTATCCGCATTCAATGAGATAATCTTGCAACTGAATAAAAGATTGAAGAACGTCCAGATCGCTTGGATAGGCCGAATATTTCCGCTCGTCTCGCATCAATATACTCCTTTTCCTCAATATATTTCGCATCTTGAAAGGCATTCCATCACTGGATGCAAATTAAATGTAGCGGATTTCAAGTATCCAGGCAAGCCGGCAGGCCATTAAGAAAGTGGGGGTGGATTTGCGGTTATGCTGAAGTCCGGTACCAGCCGAAAGTCGTCGTCGAATTGCAGCACCTTGAGCGTCTTGCCCAGCGGCAATTCGCGCAAGGCGGGTTCGATCTTCGACCGGTCACCCACGATGACGACGGCTATATTATCGAGTTTCAGATATTTTTTCTCCGCGGCGGAGATTTCAACGCTTGTGACGGCGGCCACGCGGGCAGCACGGTGTCGAAATAATCGTCCGGCAGTTGGAATTGCGGCATTTTTGGGGCCGAAGGCCCTGGGCTGGGAGAACTTGTGCCCCTTCGGGGCTGTAAACCACGAAATAGTTACGAAATTTGGTTTTCAGGGTTAAATTGCGTTTCCCTGCTTATGGAAAACGTCAACCCCGCCGTCGGATTGATATCGGGTGTTTCATCCACGCGGAAATTCTTCAATAATCCCTTCTTATGGGCCGATAAACGTATCAAGCGGCTTGCTTTTATGGGTTCTCGGGGCATACTATAAAAAGAGTGTCCATGACAAGTCCGCGGAGTTCTCTGATGCACTTGGCAAACATGCTTCGATTCACCCGCCGCTGCGCGTGTTGCTGTCCGGCCTAAGACCGGACAGCCCATCCATTTCTTGCCTAGTGCCGCTTTGTGTTTACCATTCATTTGTTCTTACTCTCCAACGTGGGAATACAAGCCAGTATGCACTACATTCACGGCCAACACATATCCGCGCGGGAGCGTGGGAACGAGAAAACGAGTAAACCACTAACTACTATCCACTCACCACTCACCACTACACCATGGCCACCGACATTCGCTTAAAAGAAAACCTGCCGCTGTTGACCGAACGGATAGTCGACACCTACGCCGAGGTGAACAGCATTCATCACTTGGGTCATTGCCCCTTGCCCAATTACGAGACGGTCATCGCCGCGACCGAGGATCTTAAAGAGATCTTATATCCCGGCTACCGGCGCCGCGACGGCCTGCACCTGGGCAACGTAACGTATCACGTGGGCGAGTTGGTCGACCGCATGCACGACACGCTTACGCAGCAAATCGCCAGGGCGCTAAGGCACGAGGCGTCGAAAAACCCGCAGTGCGATCCGCGATTGAGCCAGGATTTGGAGGCCCTTGGCCAGACCAAGGCCGTGGCTTTTTTGGAGCAACTGCCCGAGCTGCGCAAGGTCCTGGCCCTGGACGTGGAGGCCGCTTACGCCGGCGATCCGGCCTGCAAATCGCTGGACGAAGTGATCTTCTGCTATCCCGGCTTGGAAGCCATCACCGTATACCGCCTGGCACATCTCCTGCACCAGCTTAAAGTGCCCCTGATACCGCGGATGATGACCGAATGGGCCCACGGCAAGACGGGCATCGACATCCATCCCGGCGCAAATATCGGCAAGTATTTTTTCATCGACCACGGCACAGGCGTGGTGGTCGGCGAGACAACGGATATCGGCCAGTGGGTAAAGCTCTATCAAGGCGTCACCCTGGGCGCGTTGAGTTTCGCTACCGACGCCGAGGGAAACCTGGTCCGAGGCACGAAACGCCACCCAACAATCGAAGACCGGGTGGTGATCTACGCCAACGCCACCATACTCGGCGGAAATACGGTCATCGGCCACCATTCAGTGATCGGCTCGAGCGTGTGGCTTACGCACTCCATCCCCCCGCACACCACGGTGATTATGGAAAACCCCAAACTCCGCATGCACGGCGAACAATTCGATCAGGCGGATTGGGTAATTTAAAAAATGAATGATGAATGTGAAATGATGAATTCCACCGGGAAACAACCAAGGCAATGTGAGTCTGCATCCTATGCGTACTCCGCGATGAAATGGAATATTCTTTTTTTACATTCTATCATGCGGCCAGTTCTTTTCGCTCAAAGGCAAACATGGCGATAGCGAATAGAATAATCGTCGCCGCAAGCAGCCAGACAGTATTTTTTGTGATCATTTCGCCCGTCAACGGTAGACTTGCACAGTATGTGCAAAATATTGACAATTTTCGCCAAGGTTTGATCGGTTCGGCGATCTGCCCCAGGACGTTAAGAAAGTATGAGGCTACAAGGAACGTGGACCCAGCGATTATAGCGTTCCGTCTACGACGCAGGGCACAGGAGCCCAGCATAGACAATGCTCCCACGACCAGCGCCGGCGGCACGGCGTTGGCGGTGGCAAGCATCATGCGGTACCAGGGAGTTTCGACGGAGACTAATCGTGTCGTTGCCACCAGCCCGAATCCGGCCGATGCTGCAATTGCATAAGTGGCGACAACCAGCGCAGCCGACTTCTCGACAACCACTCGCCAGCGTCTTATCGGTTGGGCCATCAATAAGTCGATCGTTCGACGTTCTTCCTCTAGGCCAATCGTGCCGCTTCCTTCGACAATCGTGAAAATCGCCAGCAACAAAGGAAGATAGCTGAGAAATTCCATTCTTGAGAATCCTTCAAAGCTTGTTACAGAAGGCAGGTTCTCTCCTGCTACAATAGCACGAGTACCGGGAGCCATATGCTGCACTATCGCATCGAGGTTTTCCAGCGATTTATCGCGACGGACCGAATGAAAAAGGCCGACAACAAGCACTGCAAGGAAAGCCAACCCCAACGCCCAAGCGATGATGGAGCCTCGCATATCATAGAGAGTTTTCAGAAATACATTACGCAGCATGGGGATCCTCGTTGTAGAAGGCAAGGAAAATGTCTTCCAGAGACGGTTCCTGGCTGATCATGTCGCTGACTTTGTGGTTTGCAAGGGTTTTAATCATCGCATCGAGAGATCCTTGCACGATGCAATACAAGCGGTTGTCTTCCTGGACAATTGCGCGGACCTCGGAGAGATTGGCGAATAGCCCGTCGGGAACGACCCCATCGAACGCAATCTCCACGCGTCGCACCGATTTGGCTTTGAGTTCGGCCACGCTCGAAATCATTAGGATTCGCCCTTCACGGATGATGGCCACGCGCTCGCATGCCCGTTCCACTTCGGAGAGGATGTGCGAGGAAAAGAGCACGGTCCGGCCTTCTTCACAAACCTCCGCGATGATCTTGAAAAACTCCTGTTGCATCAAGGGATCCAGGCCGGATGTCGGCTCATCCAACAGCAGCACCTCCGGTTGATTCATCAAGGCTTGAATGATACAGATTTTTTGCTTATTGCCGCGCGAGAGTTCTCGAATAGGTCGCCGCAAATTACAATCGAGTCGCTCGGATAAGTCGAGCACCTTGCGCCGGTCCATCCCACCGCGCAATCCGGCTATGAATCCAAGAAACTGATCGCCGGTTAGGGCTTCATACAAGCTGAATTCCCCGGGAACATATCCAACCCGCCGACGAACGTTAATACTTTGGCGTCGGCAGTCAAATCCCAAGACGGCAGCCTGTCCGCTTGTCGGCCGTATCAAGTCCAACAGCAGGCGGATTGTGGTTGTTTTTCCGGCGCCGTTGGGACCAAGAAATCCAAACACCTCACCCCGGCGGACTTCTAAGTTGAGGTCGTTCAATGCCCGCGTCTTTCCATACCACTTTGTAAGGTTTTTGGTAACGATTGCGGGCGCCATTGCTTCCTCATTAGATCCACATCGGGCAACACCAATTCGGGTCAGAGCGGTGGTTCCACCACGGAATCGCAGTTTCTTTATCTCCCGCGCCGGGCAGCGTGCAGTTGAGCGCGGCTTTGCATCACGGCACGATCGCGGATGGCCATTAGTTCAGGCGTGTTGGACGGCTTGGCCCTGGCTGCGCCGAGTTGTTCCAGGGCTACTGCTTCATCGATTTCGGACGCCAATGCCGCCCGCCCGGTAAGCACCGTAACCGCGTCTTCAAGCACCTCGATAAAACCGCCCTCGATGTAGTACCGGTCGGTATTATCGTCCAAGGTGACCCGCATTTCGCCGTAGCCCAAACGGCCGATAAACGGCGCGCGGCGGGGCCATACGCCGATCTCGCCGTCGAACAGCGTCGCGACCACAAAATCGGCCTGCCGTTCGAGCACGGTGCGTTCGGGAGTCACAATTATGCACTGGAGAGACATGGTAGTTGTCAGTTGTCGGTTATCAGTTTCCCGGTTTCCACGCTCCGGCGTGGGAACGAGTGATATTCTTCCTCCACTGCACACCGCCCACTGTCCACTGCCCACTTTTCACAGATTCATTTTCTTCGCTTGTTCCTCGGCCTGTTCGATGGGGCCGACGTACATAAATGCCTGCTCGGGCAGGTGGTCCCACTTGCCGTCGCATATCTCCTCGAAGCTGCGAATCGTATCGGCCAGCGGGGTTATTTCGCCCGGCTTGCCGGTAAACACCTCGGCCACCAAAAAAGGCTGCGATAGGAATCGTTCGATGCGCCGGGCGCGGTGCACCACGAGTTTGTCGGCCTCGTTCAGTTCGTCCACACCCAGGATGGCGATGATGTCTTGCAGTTCGCGATAGCGCTGCAAGGTCATTTGCACCCGGCGTGCGCAGTCGTAATGCCGCTGGCCTAAATATTGAGGATCCAAAATCCGGCTGGACGACGCCAGCGGGTCCACGGCCGGATAAATGCCCTTTTCGCTGATCGCCCGTTCCAGGTAGATGAATGCGTCGAGCTGGGCGAATGCGGTGGCCGGGGCCGGATCGGTCGGATCGTCGGCCGGCACGTACACCGCCTGTACCGAGGTGATCGCCCCTTTGCTCGTCGATGCGATCCGCTCCTGCAACTGGCCCATCTCGGTGGCCAGCGTGGGCTGGTAACCCACGGCCGAGGGCATCCGCCCCAGAAGCGCTGACACCTCGCTGCCGGCCTGCGAAAAACGGAAGATGTTGTCGATGAACAACAGCACGTCGGCGCCGGCCGTATCGCGGAAGTATTCGGCCATGGTCAGGGCCGATAGGGCCACGCGCAACCGGGCGCCCGGCGGCTCGTTCATCTGGCCGAAGACCATGCACGTTTGCGAGAGCACGTTGCGCCCGGTATCGCCGATTTTGGCGTGCTGCATTTCCAGCCACAGATCGTTGCCTTCGCGGGTCCGCTCGCCCACGCCCGCAAACACGGAAAAACCGCCGTGGGCCGTGGCGATCCGCGCGATCAGTTCGGTGAGGATCACGGTTTTGCCCAATCCCGCCCCGCCGAACAATCCCGCCTTTCCGCCGCGCACGAAGGGCGTTAAAAGATCGATTACCTTGATGCCGGTTTCGAATACTTCGGTTTCGGTGGATAGGTCGGTCACCGGCGGCGAATCGCGGTGGATCGGCCAATAGTCGTCGGCCTTGACGGGCCCGAGGCCGTCGATCGGTTCGCCGATCAGGTTAAAAACCCGTCCCAGCGTGGCCTTGCCTACCGGCACGCGCACCGAGGAGCCGGTATCGATGCACTGCATGCCCCGGACCATGCCGTCGGTGCTGCCCAGCGCCACGCAGCGGACCCGCCCGCCGCCAAGGTGCTGCTGCACTTCGCCGGTCAGATCGAGCTTGATTCCCTTTTGATTACTCTCGACTTTGACGGCATTGTAGATTGGCGGCAATTGATTTTCGGGAAACTCGACGTCGAAAGTCGAGCCGATGACCTGGCTTATGCGGCCGATGTTCTTTTTCTGAGCGGGTTTGGTGGCTGTGGGCATGGCATTACAAACAGTATTGAGTATTGGATTACATTTTCACCACGAAAACACGAAATAGCGAAATCACGAAAAGATCAAAATAATTTAATTTCGTTTTTTCTTTATTTCGTGTTTTCGTGATAAAATAATGATTGTACTTTTTTATTCTGTAATTTTTATCATTTTTCCAATGCCTCCGCCCCGCCGATGATTTCCAGCAACTCGCCAGTGATTTGTCCTTGCCGGGCGCGGTTGTAGGCCATCGACAAATTGGCGATCATCGAGTCGGCATTTTCGGTGGCTGCTTTCATGGCGGTCATGCGGGCGATCTGTTCGCTTGCCGCGGCATCGAGAAAACATTTAAACAGTTTAGCCTTGAAACTCGCCGGCACGACCTCGTCCAAAATGCTTTCAGCCGAGGGAAGAAATTCGTATTGCGTCTCCGCCAACCGAGGCTCTTCCTCGCTCGCGCCTTCCAATTGGGCGATCGGCAAAAGCGTTTCGATCGCGGCGAACTGGCGGCTGGAACTCTCGAATTTCGTGTATGCCACGTCGAGCCGGTCGAGTATGCCAGCCTGGAAATCCTCCAAATATCGCCGGGCAAGGACGTCCACTTCCTGAAACGTCGGTTTATCCTCGAAATGGGTGAAACGTTGGTCCGGCTGGATGCCGCGAAAGCGAAAATACGAGACGCCCCGCTTGCCCGATACTTCCAATCGCACTTGCTGCGCCTGCTGCCGCAGTTCTTTCAATCGCGCGTTGGCCAATCGCAGCACGCCGGCGTTATACCCGCCGCACAGCCCCCGGTTGGCCGTAAGCACTAGCAAAATTGCATTTTTTGTTTCCGGGCGCGACGCCAAAAGCGGATGGGATACTTCCAAGGCAGTGCGAACAAGATTGCCGACCAATTTTGTGATCCGCTTGGTATAAGCCGTTGCGGTAATGGCCCGATCCATCGCCCGCTTGAACCGCGCAGTGGAAATCAGCTCCATGGTCCGCGTTATTTTGCGAATGTTCTTGATCGACTTGCGGCGTTTGTCAAAAGTTTTGGCTTTGGCCATGAATAAAGTTTTCTGTTTTCAGTTTTGTGTTTAGCCCCGGCACTTGTGCCGGGAGTATTTCTCAGCAATTTTCAATTTGCAATCTCTTTTTACACGGTTACGGTCGCCTTGGAATGTTCCGCGGCGTAGCGTTTTTGGAATTCGGCGATGGCCTTGTCCACGGCGGCCATCGAGGCATCGTCGATCTGCCGGGTGTCGGTGATTTTTTTCCAAAGGTCTTGTTTTTCTTCCTGAACAAACTGCAAAAAACCCTGTTCCCAAACGTGGACTTCGCCGACTGGGATTTTGTCCAAATGGCCGCGGGTGCCGGCATAGATGCTCAGAACCTGATCGGTCACCTGCATGGGTTGATACAGGCCTTGCTTCAGCAGTTCGGTCATGTGGTATCCGCGGTCGAGCCGGGCTTGGGTGGCGGGGTCCAGATCGGTGCCCAATTGGGCAAAGGCCTCGAGTTCGCGGAATGAGGCCAGATCGAGGCGCAAGCCGCCGGCCACTTTTTTCATTGCCGGCACTTGCGCCGCCCCGCCCACCCGCGACACCGATATGCCCACGTTCATGGCCGGACGCTGGCCTGCGAAAAACAGGTCGGGCTGCAAATAAATCTGCCCGTCGGTGATGGAGATCACATTGGTGGGAATGTAGGCCGACACCTCGCCCTCCAGCGTCTCCACGATGGGCAGGGCGGTAAGCGATCCGCCGCCCAGTTCGTCGCTCAACTTGGCTGCACGTTCCAAAAGCCGGCTGTGACAATAGAAAATATCGCCCGGGTAGGCCTCGCGTCCGGGCGGGCGGCGCATCAAAAGCGACAGTTGCCGATAGGCCTGGGCCTGCTTCGATAGATCGTCGTAAATCACCAGCGTGTCGCCGCCCTTGTAGGTAAAATATTCGGCCATTGCGCAGCCGGCGTATGGGGCGATATATTGCAGCGGGGCCGGATCGCTGGCCCCGGCCACGATCACCGTCGTGTAGTCCATCGCGCCGTGGCGGCGGAGCGTCTCGACCAGCGCAGCGATGTTCGATTCCTTTTGACCGATGGCCACATAGAAGCACTTCACGCCGGTGGTCTTCTGATTGATGATCGTATCGATGCAGATGGCCGGCTAGCCCGTGCGGCGGTCGCCGATGATCAATACCCGCTGGCCGCGACCGATGGGCGTCATGGCATCGACGGCCTTGATGCCGGTTTGCAGCGGCTGGTTCACCGGCTGGCGTCCGGCCACGCCGGGGGCGATCGACTCGACCGGCCGCCGTTCCGAGGTGACCAGGGGGGGGCCGCCGTCCAGCGGATTGCCCAGCGGGTCGAGTACGCGGCACGACACGGCGTCGCCCACGGGCACACTCTGCAAGCGGCC
>JBEKIK010000033.1:0-8826 GCA_050011795.1 Thermoguttaceae bacterium
AAACGGGTCCTTAACGGCCTGGCGTACGGAGAGATGCTCGCCGCCGCCGCGCAGTGCGACGAATTGCTGAAGCTGAAATCGTCGGACGATTTCAACCAGCCGGCGGTCAGGCTCCTGGCCGCGCAGGACCGCATCATCGACGTGCTGCGCAAATTGCTGGATGTTTCCAGGCGCGCGGAGGAACAATCGCTATCGGAGATGAAAAAACGGCCCGGCGGCGATCTGCCCGACGACGCCAAGGCAAAGCTCGAAGAGATGCGCAACAAACTGGATCAATTCCTCAAGCAGCAGAAAAAGGTGATCGAAGCCAGCGAAAACCTGGCCAAAACGCCGGTCGAGGATTTTACAAAAGAGCAGGAGGAGGCGCTTAAGGCCTTGGCCGTCGCCGAAGACGATTGGGCCAGGTTCATGAAGGATCTTCATTCCGACTTGAGCAAACTGCCGGAGCAGGATTTCGCCAATTCGTCGATGCTCAAGGAGTCGGTCGAGATCCAAACCGAATTGAAAATGGCCGAAGACGCACTTTTGAAAAAAACGGCGGACATCGCCGTTCCCTTGGAACAACTGGGCTACGAGATGGCCGAAGAACTTGTAACCAACATGGAAAAATGGCTCCCCGACACCCCGGACCGTGAAAAATGGAGCCAGGAGGAATCGCTCACCGACAAGGACAAAGAAGCCCCCATGGCCGAATTGCCCGGCGAATTGGAAGACTTGATCGGAGAGCTGATGGAGCAGGAAAACGACATTTTCGATGAAATGGAGGACATTTCCAGCAGCGCGGCCGATTCGCTGGACAAAGGCGCGGGCTGGGATGCCATGGACGGCCCCATCTCGAACATGAGCGCAAAAGGCGTGACCGGCAACCGCTTGCCCAACTCCAGCGAAATCGGCGGCCGGTCGGGCGAAGGACGGCAAGGAAAGGCCAGCGGTGAGTTCGTCGGCGATGAAGCCGTGGGCAAGGGCGGGCGCAACACGCCCAGCCGGCTCACGCCCGATCCTTATGTGAAAGGCCAAATCAAGGATCACAGCAAGGATTCGGCCGGCGGGGCAACCGGCGGAGGAAAGGAAAGCGGCCAGGGCGGCGAAGGGCTGGAAGGGCCAGCACCCCGATCGCCGGGTAAACGCGATTCGCAGCGACTGGCAGGCAAACAGGCCGCGCTTCGGAACAAGGCCGAAGGCGTGGATCTGCAATTCCAGGCGGCCAATTTTCAGCATACCGATCTGGATAAAATGATCAAAGTCATGGCCCAGGTCGAATTGGATCTTAAATCCGGCCGATATCAAAACGCCTTGCGACAGCGGAGCGTGCTCCTCGACGGACTGGGCAACGTAAAGCAATATCTGCAAGGCGAGTTCGAGGTCCGCAAAGATTCCACCGCCAACCTGCCCGCGGATATCCAAAAAGAAATCCTCGGCGGAATGCAAGATCCCTCGCCCCGCGGCTGGGAAGAACTGAACCGCCAATACTTTGAACGCCTTTCCGGCGGCGCCGAAAATGGCAGATAAAGTGTAATAAGGAAAAAGGGGAAAGGGGGAAAAGGGAAAGGAATCTTATTTTCCCACGCAAAACCGCGAGAAAATACGATCCAGCACATCGTCGGTGTAAACCGCGCCAACCACCTTGCCCAATTCGTCCAAGGCCGTGCGGATTTCGGCGGCGATGAATTCCTCGCCGCTTTTCGATCGGGCAAGATCCCGGGCGTTTCGCAGACTTTCATCGGCACGATTGAGCGACTGGCGGCAGCGGACGGCGGTGCCGGCCACAACGTCGCACCCGGCTGTTTCCATGGCAAGCGCCATTCGCCGCAATTCCGAGAGCAGAAGATCGAGCCCCTGGCCCGTAAGGCTGCTGGTCAGTACGGTCGGTCGGTTGGAAAATTCGCACGATGGAAAGGCGCTGCCCGGCGGAATTGCGTCGATCTTTGTCCAAACTAAAATTCGATGCAAATCATCGACCCGGGCAAGTTCGGCTTGTTCCCAAGCGTGCAACGGCCGCGTGGCATCGAGGCAGAGCAATCGCAGATCAGCCCGGTCGATTTGTTCGGCCGCGGCCGCTTGGGCCGCCAGATCGGGAGTATGAAAAACGCCGGTTGCCTGGACGGATTCCGCGAGAAATCCGGCGGTGTCGATGAGTTGGCACTTTCGGCCGTCAAAATCCAACTCGGCCAGAAGGTAATCGCGAGTCGTGCCCGGCGTGTCCGAAACCAATGCCTGTCCATTACGTGTCAGGGCATTAAACAAGCTGCTTTTGCCGGTGTTCGGCCGGCCTAAGAGCACCGCCCGGATGGCCGTTTGCACCGTGCCGCGCGACTCCATTTGCGCGGCCAATCGGGCGACGTTTTCCATGGCCTCGTCTAGACCGCACTGCAACTGTTCAGCCGTAATGAAGGGCAGGTCTTCATCGGCGAAATCAAACCCGGCTTCCAGATGGGCGAGCAGTTCCAAGAGCACATCGCGGAGCCGGTGCAACGGACCTGCCAGTCCGCCGGAGAGTTGTGCAACCGCGAGGCGCAACTCCCGGGGATCGGCGGCGTCGATCACGCCAAGAACGGCCTCGGCTTGGGTCAGATCGATTCGTCCGCTTAAAAAGGCCCTGAGCGTGAACTCGCCGCGCTCGGCCATTCTGGCCCCGGCCGTGCATAGAGATTTCAACAAGGCATCCAAAACAGGCGGGGAACCCAACGTATGGAACTCCGCCGCCAATTGACCGGTATAACTGCGTCCCCGGGGCCAAAGATATAAATCGCCTGGCACGGGCGAATGGATGCCGACCAAATTCAAGAAACCGCCGATAGCCTTTGCATGGATCGGCGATTCGATTTCCCGCTGATCGTTTGACTGAAAAACCGCTCTTAGACACTGTAAAACATTAGGGCCGCTCAGGCGCACAATACCCCGAGCCGCGCCGCCGGGCGCCGAAGCGATGGCGGCAATGGTGTCGTCAAGGGGGAACATGTGGGATAAGGGTTCAGGATTCAGGATTTGTTTTTTGGATTGGAATGCGGGGAGAATTCGATAGAGTGAAGATCAAGTGGTGGGCAGTTTACTGCCCACTCTTTTGAATAAACATCGCGAAACCGCAAGCGGTTTTATTAGTTCTACTTTTTCCCTTTGTTCTTTTTGCCGCCGTTTGAGCCGGTCCGAGAGGCGGTTTTGGCCGATGTTTTAGCGGCATCCGCAACGGCGCCGGCCGGCTTGGCCTTGGGCAAAAATTTCCGTTCGCACACGCCCCACAGGGTTGTGGCAATAATGTAAATGCACAATCCGCTGGCCACTTTGAAGAACATTATGCCGATGAAAATCATCATGTATTTCATAACTTTCTGTTGCATGGCGGCCTGTTCGTCGGCGGCCGGCGGCATCATTACTTTTTGTTGCCAGATGAATAAAATAAGCGTTACTATCGGCAGCAGATTGAAATACGGACCAAAGAAGAATATGCCCGAGCCGGTGGTGGTGACGTACTCCGGCAAGAGCGGGGTCCAGTTGAAGAGCATGTCGGGCGCGGCCAAATTCGAGCACCATCGCACGGCCGAAGATATAAGCGGCTCGTCGCGCAACTCCACGTCGTACATCAGCGATTTGTAAAGGCCTATAAATATGGGCAACTGAATCAAAAGCACCAGGCATCCGCCCAGCGGATTGTAATTATGCTTGCGGAACAATTCCTGCTGGGCCTTGCCGCGGGCTTCCATGTCGGTTTTGTACTTTTCCGCGAGGCGCTTGATTTCCGGTTGCAATTCCTGCATCTTCTGCTGGCTGCGGGCTTGTTTTATGCTCAGCGGGAACATGCACCCGCGCACCAGCACGGTCAACAAGATGATCGCCAGCCCGTAGTTTTGCACCACGAAATAAAACCCGTGCAACAGCCACGACATCACAATGGCCGGACCGGCAAAGACCGGCCAGCCGTAATAAATCAACTCATCTAATCCGTATTGCGCCAAAAGTGGCGGGCGTTTCGGCCCGGCGAAAATCTCGAATTTATGCGAGAATTCCTCCCCAGGTTTTAATTCCTTTAGCAGGCTGGTGACGCGGAAGGAAGTGTTTGTCAGGTTAATGTGCTTATCATCTTTTTTGCCCACGCGCAGGGGCTGTGAAGCGGCGAACCAAATATCGTTGGGATGTTCCATAATCGGAATCATCACTACGGAAAAATACTGGGCGTCGACGCCGATATAGGTAAGCGACTTGTCTTGCCAGGGCGGACCCAATTTGTCGCTGGCAATCGTCGGGCAACCGACCATTGTGGGCACTTTTTGCTCGACCGACACCACCACGTCGCGCAGGCCCGCCCCGCCCCAATTGCGACTGACTTTGCTGGCGTACCACCAGCCTTCGGTGGGCAAACCGTTCGCTCCGTCCAGGCGATACGCCACTTTTCTTACGGTTTCGCCGAGGTTGTGGATTTTTACCGAGAATTCCAGGTTATATGCCTTGTAATCAGGGTCTGACATCGAGTCGGCCGGAACTTTGACCAGGCTGTAGGTCTTGAAGATTTCTAAATTGTATTTGGGGAGTTTCTTGGAAAAAACAACGTGCGTTTGATCGGCCTCGACCTTTTCCCAGGTCGTCGATCGCAGTTTTATGCCTTTCAGCTCGCGTCCCAACTCGACGGCCTTGTCTTTTTCGTCGTCTGGAATCTTCTTGTCGTCGATCTGCTGCATGGTCAGCAGGAAAGACAACGGATCGTCGTTCTCGGGCGATACAATCGACAACGGGCGGCGCGTAAGCACGGCCGAAAGGGTCCGTTCCTTGCCGTCGCGAAGGACCTTTACCTTGACCGTTTGACCGGGCTTGGTGCGTGCCAGAATGTTCTTTTTATCTTCCTCGGATTGCCCAAGTGCCAGCTTTTCGGCCAGGCTGTTTTCGTTTTCCAATGAAGTAAAAGAAGTAACCGGCTTGCCGTTGATTTCCTGAATCACGTCGCCGACTTTAATTCCGGCCTTGGCTGCCGGCGTGCCTGCGCCAACCACTTGCACTTTCACGCCCGGACCCTGAGCGGTTTTATCCATTACCAGGTGGCCGAGATACCCGCTGCGGTCGTCGATGTTGCAGTAGCGCGGACGATTCAGTTCGACGAGCGCCAAAGCCGCGCCGCGGTTGGTAAGCGTTACCAACATTCGATAAGGATCATTTGGATCGGCCGAGCCTAAAGAGGTCCATTCTTCCGCGGGCGAGGGTTCTTCGGGGACGGCGACTTCGGGCGCCTTTTCCTTCTCCGCGACCTTTTCCCCAGGCTCTTTTTCTTCGGTGGCCGGAGTTTTTTCCGACTCGCCTTGGGCGGCCTTGACTTGATCCTCTTTCCGGACCGTTTCTTTTTCTTTCTCGGGTTGTTTGGCTTTTTCGCCCTTTTCGGCTTCATTCCGGGCCGCTACCTCGCCCTTGGGCTGGAGTTTTTTAGGCGGATATAACTGCTGCATGAGCGAGAAATAGCCCGTGAATATAACAAACGCAAGCAGCAAAAAAAGGACAAAACGTCGTTCCATGTTTAGGGGGGCAGGGTTCAGGGTTCGGGTTTTATGGTTCAGGTTTTATTTAGCCCCCGGTGAACACATCGGGGGTTTAGGTTGCTGCCAAAGGCTGCTCTGTGGAAAGTGATTCGGGGATGGAAATTATTGAATAATGAACTGAATACTGAAAACTGATAACTGAAAACTTTTCTGAACCCCGAACCCCGCCCCCTTTTTAACGCCCGTCTCGCAGTCGATCCCCGAGAAAGTTGTCCAGTTCCGGTATCTCGTAGATTTTCGCAATGGTTTTATCGAAGGGGTATTCCACCCTGCGGAAACGCACCAGTTCATCCTCCAAAACAGCGTAACATGCCCGGGGATTGCCGTCCCGAGGCTGTCCCACCGATCCCACGTTAATCATCACTTTTTCTTTTGTCAGCCGGTATTCGTTATTGATCTCCTCGGGACTAAAAAAGTTGAAATTTTCGGTAAACACGCCGGGCACGTGCGTATGGCCTTGAAACGCATACTGCGTGACAAGGGCGAAAATTTTCTCCAGCTTGCGTTTGTTATATATATCTTCGGGGAAAACGTATTCGTTAAGCGGATTGCGCGCGGACCCGTGCACGTACAGGAATTTGCTCCCTTGTTCCTGATGAGTTCTGGGCAGTTCGCCTAAAAAATCCCAGCGGCTTTGGCGCTGCGCCGGTGGACCGCCGGCGTTTTCCAATTGATTGCGGGTCCAAAAAATGGCTCTTTCCGCCCCGGAGTTGAAACCCTCGGGATCGAACAGCGCGCCTTGGTCATGGTTTCCCAAAAGGCAAACCCGACACTTCATGATTTCATCGATCACTTCACGAGGATTAGGGCCGTATCCGACAAGATCGCCAAGACAAAATATTTCCGAAATGCCTTGATCGCGAATATCGGCCAAAACCGCTTCGAGGCTCTCGATGTTGCTGTGGATATCGCTTATGAGGGCTCGTTTCACGCTTTAATCACCGGCGGTGGCCGGACTAGTTAGAGGGGGGGTCGCTTGCAAGCAGTTCAAAGTGTATTGTTGCAGGATAAGACGGTCAAGTCGAGATGCCAAAAGTCGTTCTAGAAGTTTTTTGGGTAGAAAAATTCTCTGTATAGCCGTAAGGGGGGTGTTGAAGTAAGGCCATTTGCGAACTTTTTTTATTGCAAATTGCAAATTGAACAACAATAGCCTTTGAAGATTGATTGTGAATATCCTTGCCTTGGAAACTACCGATTCGGTCGGAAGCGTGGCTGCGATGACAGATGGTAAGTTGTTGCTGGAATTAGGATTAAATCCGCAGCAACGCACTGCCCAATCGCTTCCGCCTGGGATCGCAACCCTGCTGGAAGGCGTGGGGTGGAAACCCGCCGACGTGCATCTTGTCGCACTTACAATCGGCCCCGGATCGTTCACCGGATTGCGGGTTGGAGTAACCCTGGCCAAAACTTTCGCTTATTCGGTGGGGGCCGAAGTCTTGGGCGTAAATACATTGGAGACAATTGCCGAGGCCGCGCCGACGAACGTTTCTGCCGTAACGGCAGTCGTCGATGCCCAACGCGGCGACGTGGTTGTTCGCTCGTTTATTCGCGGACCGGAAGGATGGCTGTTGCCCGCGGGCAATCAACAGCTTATCTCCATCGACCGTTGGTTGCAGGAACTGCCCGCCGGCATGGCCGTTACCGGACCGATACTGGGCAAACTTGCCCCGCGCCTGCCGTCTCATGCAACCATGCTCGATCAACAATACTGGACTCCCCGGGCGGCAATGGTCGCACAGTTGGCCCATTGTCAATATGCCGCCGGGCGGCGCGACGACCTCTGGACCCTAGTGCCCCAATACAGCCGCCAAAGCGCAGCAGAGGAAAAATGGCAGACTAAAGGGGAAGGCGGAAGGGGGAAGGGGGAAGGATAAAGTCATAAAAGAAATTGTTCGCGATTTCACTGGGTGGCATCAATTCTTGATTCAGTGGAACGCAGTCCCGGGAAGGCATGACAAAGAATCAACAATCTTCATTTTCCTCTCGCGGCCAAGCCGTCCAGGTTCGAGAACCTGGGCCACCCAGCGGGTAGAAGACTTGGGGGTTCGCACAGACTTGGGCATCGCCCCGCGTTGTTACACATAAATTGCTGGATAGACGACAGAGAGGGCCGTTTACGGTCCTTTTCCGAATTACGGTATTAGGCCCGGCGTTTACGCCGGGTAAGGAATGCCTTCAGACAAGTCATTCTCGGTCAGCCCCATTCACGGGGCTCCTGTTTCGGATGGCACGAGAGGCATTCCAACTGGCTAAAGCCCCGCATGCTGAGAAGGCCCATGAACGGGCCTAAACTGTAAATGTTCTCCGGACTCTTGTTAACCCGGCATAAATGCCGGGCCTATTACCGCCTTCGGCAGAAAGGCCCGTGAACGGGCCTCATGATTTTACAACAGCGGGCTGACTAATTTGGCTACGTTTTGGAAGAGTTTTTTGATTGCCGGGCGTTGGCGCCAGCGCTGGGCGGTTAGTTGGAAGGATTGTTCGATATATCGCTTCTGTTGTGCCCGCAGTTGTTCGGCGACACGAGGGCCGTAGAAGAGCAGGTTGATCTCGAAATTCAAGGCGAACGAGCGGATGTCGAAATTGCTGGAACCGATAAAGGCTATGGAATCGTCGATGCACATGGTTTTGGCGTGCAATAGGCCCTCGTCATAAAGATACAGAGTCGCGCCCATATCTAACAAGTCGTCGAAATACGCCCTGGCGGCCGAGCCTACCAATTTGTGATCGATGCGTCGGGGCACGATAACTTCGACATTAACACCCCGCAGAACGGCAGTTTGCATGGCCTGAAGAAACGTTTCATCGGGCACGAAATACGGCGTGGTGATGGTCACGTGCCATTCGGCCGAATGAATGGCGGCCACCACCATGCGCTGGTAGTTTTCCGTGGGATAACTCGGTCCGCTGGGCAGGGTTTGCACTGCGATTTTGCCGCTCTCTTGCGGATCGGGAAAGAATTCATCGCCGTCGAGAGGTTCGTTGGTCTCGAAATACCAATCGGAAATGAAAACCGCTTGCAGTTCCATGATGATCGGGCCGGTCAGCCGGACCATCAGGTCGTGCCAGGCCAGGTCTTTATGCCCGTACCCGGCGTCGACAATGTTCTGCGAGCCCGTGTATCCCACCCGGCCGTCGATTACCGCCACCTTGCGGTGATTCCTGAGATCGAGCCGGGCCATGCTCCGCCGGAACAGGCCCACGGGCAGGGCCTCGTGCAGGTCCACGCCCCGGGCGATCATCTCTTTGCCCAGGCGCTTGAAAAACGGACGCGACCCGACGCCGTCGGCCAGCACCCGACATTTCACTC
>JBEKIK010000034.1:0-8791 GCA_050011795.1 Thermoguttaceae bacterium
GTTGACCTTGTCGGCGCCATGAGTGGCATTCCATATCAAATAGGCGATCAGCCCAAATGAGATGCCCAGCTTGAGCAAGGTGACAAGGAATTTTTTCATGAAATTTGTCCGTTAATTTTGTGATTATATTAAAGCAAGATCAATGACCGGTTTATTCTTGCGGCCCGAGTTCTTTCATGGGCAGGTCGGGCAATTGAAGCGGGATTTTGTTCTGGCCCTCGTCCGGACTTGTTGACTCGCCGGCGGGAATTTCGCCGGTTGCCGGAGTCGGCGCAATGGGTTTGTTTTCCACCAGCAAACGGACCAGCGCGTATAGTACTTCGTAACGCAAACGCATAGCGGCGTCGGGCTCGAGCATCCACAGGGCCTCTTCATCGATTGTTTTGGCGATTGTTTTGTCGATCCAACTTATATCGGCCATGTTCTTGTCGATAAACAACGAAGCGAATCCGACTGCCATGACGGTCCCTTTGCCATATTGGGCAACGGCCGCCACCGGCCGCTGGCCCAGGTTGCCGACGGCCCGGCCGCCGACAACTTCGTTTGCTTCGGATATCTCCATACCCGGCCAGTTAGCGAGCATGGTCAGCGTTCCCTGCCATGGTTGCCTGTGTTGAATGGAAAGTCCGAACGGCGAAAGCAGGCTGTTGGCGGTTGAGTTGGCGTTTTCAAACGAGTCGAACACCAGCAGTTTGCCGCCTTCGGCAACGTAGCGTTCCAACTGTTCGCGGAACGACGCATCCACCGGCCGATCCGGACAAATCACCACCAGGGCATCGCCGGAGAAAGCCGCTTCGCCTTCCAGGCGGATAGTGTAGTATCCCAACCGACCGATCAATTGTTCCAACAAACCATAGCCGATTCCGTTGCCCTGAGTGAATGCGCCTTTGGACAATGGCACGTCCGAAACGGTCCGGTCGATGACCACCCGAGTCATGGGCTTGATGATTTTTGGCACGGGCATGGACCAGCGGTGCAAGGCAACCGAGCCTTCGACTGCAAGCGCCCAGCCGCAAATTGCGGCGGCCAATAGAACCAACCAGGCAACTGAACTACGCCGGGCAAGTATCAAACCCGTGCAAAGCGCCGCAAATCCCAACAGAATCAGCCACGGCCGCGGATCTATAAGCGGATTGGCGTGATTGAGCCATTCGATTATGCCGAGAATGATTTCGGCATGACCGGGCTGGAACGTGGCGAAATTTGAAAAGATAGTCGAATCGGTATAGGCCATTGCCCGGCCCTGCCCATGCCACGCCGCCCAAACTTGCACGAACGCGCCGTATCGCATGTCGGCGCAGTACTGGGCAATGGGATGGTAGTTTTCATGGTGATATTCCGGCGGCATGCTCCACAAGCCCGTGCTGGTAATTACCGCGCGGCCGCGGCTGAAACCCGGATCGATCGAACACGACACGGCGAATTCCATGGGCGGCATGTATTGCAGGCTAGGGTGCATTGCCCAGGGCGGATCGAAGTGCTGGTCGTAGGGTGAAGATTCGTTGCTGAACAGCAAATCATCGCGAAAGATAAATCCCATCGGCCGGGTCATATCATTCATGATCGTACTTGTTCTATAGACATTCGTGTGATCGCCTATAAACAGCACCCCGCCGCCCCGTTGGACAAAGCGAAGCACGGCATCTACTTCATCCCGGCTATAGCGCGTGGTGGGAGTTTTGATGATCAACACGTCGCACTGGCTCAGGGTTTGATCGTCGATCTTATCGGATTCCAGAATCCTGCCCATTTTATAATATTGGTTCAGATAATCGTAAATCGCGGCGTAGTTGTAGGCCGAGAGCTCGCCGTACCAGGTCGTGTCGTAAGGCCGGGTAGTGGGTTCCCAAGTAGAGTGCCGCTCGACGACCTTTACCCGGCCTGCAAGCCGCATTCCCAGCGGATTCCACACGATTGCCGTTGTAAATCAGGCCGCCGCCAATGCAATCAGAATGATTGGCAGCATACTCATCATCCTTATTCCATGTAGAGGAGCAGAACCGATGGTTTCTCCTCTCTTTGGGAAAACACTACTAACCGTACCCTCTTCCTTTGGGAGAATACTAGTAACCGTCCCCTCTCCTTTTGGGAGAGGGTTAGGGTGAGGGCGTTTAGTTTTTGATATTTTTTCAGTATGTTCAGGATATGGTTCAACACTTGTTACGCGCAGAAATCGCCAAACCAGAAGTACCGGAACCGCAAGTAAAATAAGCAGCGACCAGGGCGCAAAAAAATGATTCATCACGTAAAGCGCCCGGTCCGGCTCTGCCCGCAATACGCGGTACATGTAGACGGCGATCAATAGTCCCGCCCTAATCGGCAGCCAGGCGATAATGATGAGTGTAAAAATCCGCAAGGCCCGAATCCACGCCGGCCAGCGCCGGCCTTCCGGCTGTTCCTGCCAGGCAGTCAAGGCCAACAATACAATGCCTCCGACGAAAAAGCAAAATGTCGCCGGATCGAAGAGCAACTCCCAGGTAGCCCCCAGACGGTGCACTTGCCGCATGGAGTGCATCACGATTTTCGAGCCGTCGGCCGCGGCGTCGATGGATAATAAATTGGCGATGCCGGCGAACAAATCTGGCAGGGGCCAGGGCAGCTCATGCGACAATGCCGTTTGCGCGGTGTAGAACGCCAAGGCAAGCGATTGGGCCGCCATTATCACGCCCGCGCTCACGGCGCCTTGTGCCAGCCAATTAATAATCCCCTCTCCCGACCAAACTTCGTTTGGTGCCCGGAGAGGGTTTGGGTGAGGGCCGGGTAGCAAACGTAAGGTCAATCCTATTGCAATCAACAGCGGTATGATTTTCAGCGGCCAGGGAACAAAAATCAAGGCTGGAATCAATAAACATAGTGCGATCACCGATTCCCGACCGGCAGGCAGTTGTTTGACAGAACCGCCCAGCAGCGCAGAGGCGCTGATTACCAGCGCCGCCCAAATCCATGGGTTGGCCAGATAAAAAAAGTCGGTGCCGAACATCCACGAGCCGGCCAACAGCGCCACGGCGATCCACGCTCGAATCATCTCAACGCTCCAACGCAGTCTGGGACAGCAAACGACTAATAGCTAAACGAGCAGCAGAGCCAGACCGTGACGGTCCGGATGATTTTTGGTTAAACCGGGCCGACACGGCCCGGCTCTGAAAGATACTCTCAATGCACGCGGAAATATATTTTTTCATATATGCATAATTCCAGGCGCGACCGACGGTCGCGGCTTTATGTTATTTACTGCGGTCCCTGCTCCGGTATGGCGTCATCTTTTTCCATAATACCTTTTTCTTGCAGCGGTTCGGCCGGTGGATTCCAAGCTTCCATGCGTGTGATCATGGGGAAAAACCATCGCCAAAAAACGATATTGTCTGGAAATTCATTTGCAACGGATTCTAAATTTCGATTGACGGCAAAATTCGTATCCGCGATGACGGCAACTACTCCGCCGCCAAATGGAATGCCGGCTATAGCCGGTTCTTCACGATCGGCTTCCGTCCAGTAAAGATATACTTTGGCATTTCCATTATCGAGTTCCAACGGCCATGAGGCATAGGTATTTACATAATGCTTAGAACCGCCGGAATCGCTGTAACTCTGCCGAAATGAGCCCAATGGTTCCGGTTCACGGATTTCCTCATCCGGTCGAATTGGCGATGGATGAACCTTGAACTGAAATTCTTCCAGCAGCGCCGCGCTGGGCCGGGCTTCTTCCGCGCCTACCAAACACAGGAATGTCCCGCCTTGTTCCACGAACTGGTGCAGCGTGGCGATTTCCTCGGCCGAGAACCGCCGGGCAGGGGCCATGCAAACCAGCAGTCCGGCCCGATCTAAACGTTCGGCGGTCAATTCATTCAATCTTAAAGGCAAGAAACCGCTGCGCATCAATACGCGCGTGAATCCGGCAATGCCGTAATCGTCCCACAAATTGCCGCTAAAGGCTTCCAGATGAGAAGTATCGATGTAAGCCAACTTATTAGGGACCTGGCCGCGGCCGTCGGGCAGCACCGGACTTGCGCTATCGCTGTAGAATATACACAAAATCAAGGCCGCGGCAAAAACCATGCTTGTCACGGCAACCAGCATCGCTTCGGCCCGCTCAATCAACAACCAAACGAGCGATATCATTGCCGCGATAGACAAAAACTGCCGCCATAGGTCCTGCGGATTGGATGAACGATGGGCAAGATATCCCAACAATCGGCCGGCAAATTCATAAGAGCACGACAGGCGCTCGTTACTGAGGCACGCCACGTCGCCGAGCACGACGATTCGCCCCTGTCCCAACGGCTCTTCGGCGGCCAAAACAATATCGCCCAGCGGCAGGCCTTCTTGGTATGCGGGCGACTTTTGTTTTACAACGTCGCTTCCGGGCGTGCTCCATCCCCAACGCCCCACAACTACCGGCCGGGCGGACCAGCCCAATCGGATGGAAGAACCCCGCTGAAATCCAAAACGATTGTTTTTATCGTCCAGGCCCAACGCGGCCGGATGCGAAATCGCCTGGTAGGACTGTTCCCAATCGGTTGAAAGCGGAATCGCGGTGTCGTAGCGCACCTCCATGCCCGTCGGTTTCAGCACGTCGTTAAAATGGCTTTCCGATAAGCCGACGCGGATGTAATTTTCGGCGCCCAATAAAAGCGCTCCGCCTTGGCGAACAAAGTTTTCAATTCGCTTTAATTGTTCGGCCGTGAATGGGGAATTGGGATGCAGCAGAATTAAAACGTCGGCCGATTCAAGGTCATTTTGGACAAGTTCCGGCGATTTGACAAAACTCCCGCCCAAACTATCTATGAAAACAGGCAACATCCCGTAGCCGCCTTCAATCGGGTTGTCATATTCGGGTTTGAGCCAATTGAAATTACCTTTGTCATAGGCCACAAATGTCTTGCCTTTCAAGTCGGACTTGTCCGGCGAAAGCGAAGTGAGCAACCCGATCAGCACGGCCAAAACCACTGGCCCAAATTTATATGAGGCATCTTTGATTAGGGTGCGAAACTCAATTATCTCGTCATATCCGGACTTGGATAAGCTTTTTTGATTGTCAGGCTTGGCAACCGGCAGCCAATCGGCCCAGCGAAACATGCAGACTGCAATAATGCACTGCAAAATCATTGCCAACACGGGCAAATTCCAAGGCAAAAACGTTCGCACGGCATTTTGCCAGGCCCAAGCGCCGACGCGGCTGATATCGGTTTCCGGGACGTAAAACGGTTCAGGCAGTAGAGCGGCAATCTTTTCCGAATACGCAAGTATGATGAGATACGCAAGATGCACAATTAGAATTGCCGCCCCGGCGTAGATGCAGGCTCGCCGACGCGGCGGAGCGATGTTGCATAGCCAGCCGGTGTAAAGAGCAACCATCAACACCAAAAAATCGATCCCGCCAAACGTTGCGCCGATGTTTAGCGGTCGGCCGGTCAAGTAGCCGGCCAGTTTTCCCATGCCCCAACCCAGTATGCCCGCCAATTGCCAAACCATCGGGCTGGCCGTTAAGGCCAATTGGAACACGGCCAGGGTCATCGCGGCCAATGCAGCCAAGAGAATTGCCCGGCTGGTTTGACCTTCGTGAATATAAGCAAGGGTCGCCAGTAGCAAAACCACTCCCAGAACATTGACTGTTGGAAGTATTGAGCTATTTAGAACCAGAGACCCAGCGACGCCGGTTGCCAAGATTGCCCAATTTTTCCAGGTGCGATTAGGCCATGGCCATGCGGCAATGACGGCAATGCCCAAGGCCAGACACGTCAGAGCATGACGCAAGCAGTGGCCCCAGAAACCCGTCGAACCCGCGGCGATCCAAGCGGCAGCGATCCCGGCTATGACCGCCACGACCGTTGGGCCGGGCAATTTAGCGATTATCCCTTCGGTTGTCGCAATCGGTTCGTCATTCCTTGACAGTTTCGGCATGGTAATCGCATTATAATAATCGGCTTCAGATATTTTCAATATGCAGACCTCGGCGGCGGCGCTCGGCGCGGCGGGTGTCGTCGATAAGCCCCGAAACCCGGCTCACGTTCTCGATGCCCGGCAAAATGAGTTCCGGATGAGTACGGTCGCTGGAGGAAATCTTGATCGTGCCGACTCCCACAATGCGTTCAATGACTCCCTGTTCAAAGGTGATATCGTCAATTTCGATCACCTCGATGCGGTCGGTAACGCGGCGGAGAATGCCCGATTCGTGAATGAACCGCTGGTTTGTAAGCATATAGCTGACACTCATACGGCGATGGAGAAACCTGATCTGATTATAAATCCAGGGGAAGATAATGGCGATCGCCAAATAGGCCCAGTATCTCCATGGCACCCAAATAAGTCCGATAATCAGCAATCCAATGCTGATCAATGCGCTAAGGCACCATGCCCCAATCATCGCTTTTGAGGAGTAACTGCCGCGCCAAAGCTCCCGCTCCTGTTCTTCGCTGGAATCGAGCCCGGCGGCGGCCGCCTTGAACTTTTCAGCGGGTGTGACTTCCGGGGCAGGAGTTTCTCCCTCACCCGTAGACGGGTGCCCGGGGTCGCCCTGGATATCCTGCTCTGGAATCCGATGACCGCACTTGTGACAAAAAATCGCTTCCGCGACGATTTCCGCGCCACATTGAGGGCAAACCATTGTCGCGACCCTCCTATAGTCTGAATTTTCGCTGGATAGGAAACAGGAACATTATAGTAAATGGTAGATGGTATGTGGTAGGTGGTATGTGGTAGATGGTATGTGGCAGTTTGTTATCAGAATTCATCCTTCATCCCTCATCCTTCATCCTTCCGTACTCGCCCCTTCCCCCCCAACCCGGCTTGGATTATAGTAATGACATAATTTGTTTACGGAGATCCGTGCCGCCATGAAATGCCCTTTTTGCCATGTGGATAACGATCGGGTGATCGACACCCGTGCGAGCGAAGACGGCATTGCCACCCGGCGTAGGCGGGAATGTTTGGACTGCAAACGAAGATATACAACTTATGAGCGGATCGAAGGCACCACTATAAAAATCGTGAAAAAGGACGGGTCCCGAGAACCTTTCGACCGTGCCAAGATCAAACAGGGTTTGGAAAAGGCCTGCTGGAAACGTCCCATAAGCGACGCCCAACTGGAAACAATCGTTTCCGACGTGGAAAACGAAATAGAAACCAATTACGAGTCCGAGGTCGAAAGCCCCAAGGTAGGCGAAATGGTCATGCGGCGGCTCCGCGTCCTGGACCAGGTGGCGTACGTGCGATTTGCCAGCGTTTACCGCCAATTCAAGGACGCCCGCGATTTCGTGGACGAACTGCGCCCCATGCTGGCCGAATCCAAACGGTTGGAATAAATACCCCAATCCGTCGATAATAAATCCAAGCCCTTGGTTTCAAATGTCAAATGGTTCGGCTGCCCTACGCAACCCGCCTCCATCGCCGCCGCCAAGCGTACGCAAGCAGACTGATTGAACCAATTCCCATCAAAACCAAGGTGGACGGCTCGGGCACGGCGGTGATTGTGCTGCCCGAAGGACCGCCGGCAATCGACTGGATTGTATCCGTCGAATCGCTGCCGATGGTTAGAGTATCCACTGCGATGCTGCTGGCAATAAGATTGCATTGTACGTCCAAATCGTGAGGCCCGCTGATCCCACCGGATAATGTCAAGGTTCCGAGGCCGATGATCTGGGCGTCGTTGTTCAGAATTACCGGCGTCGTGATGTAATGGTTGCCCGACACATAGATGGTGGAAAGTGCGCCGTCATTATCCAGGGTAAGATCATGTCCGCCGGAACTTTGGATCGTGGTGCTCGTGGCGATGACAAAGATCAAGCCCCCGACTGTTTTTCCGTCCGATCCCAAATCGACGATATTGTTCACGGCGGATTGGGCGCCGAAGCTGATAACGACGCCCTTTCCATCGGGCACGCCGGTGTTGGGATTCCAGTTGGCCGCCAGGCTCCAGTCGGTCGGGCCGGCGCTATTGCCGCCTTTCCAGTCGAAGTCGGCCGGTTTAGCGACGGCGTAGATATAGGTATAGCCCCCTTGGTCCGCCAAGTAATAGCCGTTCGATGGGTTAATGGAAATCTGGCCGGCGCCGATCAAGCTCGTCAATGCATTGCCCCAGTTGCCGGTGTAGATGGAGTCGCGCCAGCGGAAAATCCAGTGCGAAGAACTGCTTTGGCCGAAATTCAGATTGAGCATGCTGGTGTCGTTAATACTTAGGCTGCCCTGCCACGGACCGTTAAAAGTCAGACCCGTCAATTGTCCGTTGGCTTGTTGTACAGTCAGCATCGACGAGTTGGAGAGGTTTATGTAATTTTCTATCAAATCTCCGGGGTGCAAGGTCAGCACATTGGCGTTTCCCACATAAAGGTAATTGGCCGAGATTCCTCCGCTGTTGAGCAACGTGTTCGTCCCCCCGCTCCAGCCAAAGTAGAATTGATTGGTGTTAAGCGAGTGCCCAGCCATATCCAATATCGAACCGGTGGTATCCCCCCACATGTTCAGTGCGCCGCTCAACGTCATGTCGGCCCCCAGTGTCAGTGTGCTGTTGTATATGTCCACGTTATCAGTGACATTGCCTGTTCCCGCGGTCGCCGCCGTCGAGTTACCTAGATACAAATACGATAGCGTGGTGTTGATCCTGCTTGTGCCGTTGGTTAGGTAGAAATACGATAGCGGGGTGTTGATCGTGCTTGTGCCGTTTCTAAGGTAGAAATTGGTAATCGAGTCCGTGGGGTACAGATCAAACGGTTGGTTGGCCACGTAAAGGTCAGTGGCCGTCAACTGCCCACGGTTGGACAACTTTGTCAATTCATCGTTGTCCCAGCCAAAACTG
>JBEKIK010000035.1:0-13109 GCA_050011795.1 Thermoguttaceae bacterium
GTGCAGTTGCTCGTCAGCAGTCTGATTCTGACGGGTTTTAGCTGGCTTTTTTTGTGGCTGTTAAGCTTGTTCAAGGCTGATTTGGCCGTCGCACTGCTTAAGGCAATGCCGGGATTTATGCAACGGATGCTGGGCTTTCCAATACCGGACCTGGCCACTCCAACGGGCTGGATCAGCATTATCTTTATGCATATAGTGATCCTGCTGGTTTGCGGAGGCTGGGCTGTGGGACGCGGATCAGATCCAATCTGCGGCGAGATCGGCCGCGGCACCATGGACCTGCTGGTCACACTGCCGGTATGGCGACCGACTTTAATTGTAATTCCCGCCGTTGCGGCGACTTTGGGGGCGGCCCTGCTGGCGGCTTCAATAATGCTGGGAATTGCCCTGGGACTGAAAACCGTGGAAATTCCCAAAGAAGTCTCGCTGGTACAATTCATTCCCGGGGCCGTCAATCTGTTTTCGATGATTTTTTGCCTGACGGGGATAACCACCTTGCTGTCGTCGATCAGTCACGATCGCTGGCGGACGATTGCCATGGCGGTGGGGCTTTATCTTGTTTCTTTGATTATCGAGACTATCTGCCGGGTCTGGCCCGCCGGCGCGTGGCTCCATTATTGCACTTTTTTATGCACATTTAAGCCTCAAGAATTGATCGTTCTGCGGGATAATTCCCTCTGGACACAAGTAATCTACAATGCAGTGCTCCTGGGAATCGGCTTGATTTGTTACGCGGCCGGCGCCGTGATCTTTTCTCGCCGCGATATTCCGACTGCAAGATGAGATAAGCGGTCAGCATTCATCTATCAGCTTTCAGCTATCAGACAAATTCTGCTAATACGCTTCTTCGTCGACTTGCAGCACCACCGGCAGTTCCACCGTGATTGAGGTGCCCGAACCCGGGGCGGATAGGATTTCCGCCCGGCCGCCCAGCAAGCGGGCGCGTTCGCGGATGCTCCGCAGACCGAAGCGCGACTCCTCCACCGCGTTTGGGTCAAAACCGACGCCTTGGTCGCGGACTTTGATATGCAATCGATCGTCGCGCTGGACAAGTTCCACTATGATGATAGGGCTACGGCTATGACGGCATGCATTGGACAGCGACTCTTGGACGATGCGAAATGCGGCGCTTTCCAGCGGCGGCGCCAGACGCTTGAAGCGGACGTCATGCCGGAAGTCGATCTGCTTGCCGCTGCGCTCTCTATTCTCGCAGACTAGATAATCGATGGCCTCGACGATGCCGTACTCGTCAAGGATCAAGGGCCGCAATCCGCTGATCAATCGCCGCGCTTCATCGACGCTTTGGCTTATCAAGTCCAAGGTTGTTTCCAGGGATTTTTCCGCCGTTTTCGCATCGGATTCCCGCAGGCGGCGGAAGGCTTCCAAATGCAACAACGAGGCCGTAACTTGCTGGGCTATGCCGTCGTGAATTTCGTATGCCGTTATTTGCCTGTCCCGTTCATGAAGGTCGATGATCCTGCGCAGCAATTGCTGTTCCTTTTGAATCGCCTCGGCGGACCGTTTTTGTTCGGTAATGTCGGTACAGATAACTACGGCGTATCCCCCGGCTATATGTTCGACAAAGGGGACGATCCGGCACGACCAATGATGATCGAACACGTCGAAAGAGTCTACTTCCCGCACCGTACCGGTGGATAAAGCCTTGTAAAAGGTCTCGCGGCATTGCGATTGATGGGAAGCGCGAACAAAGCCGAATCCATCCATGCCGATAATGGCCTCTTTAGTTGCTCCCGGCGTGTCGCGGTTGGCAAAAAGGATTTTTGCATTTTGGTCCACAAGAATTATAAAATCGGGAAGATTCTCGAACAAGCCGCGGAGCAAGGACTCGTTTTCCCGCAATCGATCCTCGGCTTGCTTGCGATCAGTGATGTTCTCAATAATGCCGATGCCGTAAAGGGGCTCGCCCCCCGAGTCGCGTATTATAGAGATATTGAGCCGCCCCCATATGCTGCCGCCATTCTTGTGAATGTATCGTTTTTCCAATAAGAACTTGTCATGCTTGCCCTCAAACAGGTCCTTTAGAAGCGCTTGTTGGGGGCCGACATCATCGGGGTGGGTGTATTCGGTATACCTTTTGCCGACCAATTCCGCGGGCATATAACCCAGCATTTTTGCAAACGCGCTGTTTACGACCAACATTATTCCCTGCAAATTGCCCAAGGCCAGACCTACCGCGGCGTTTTCGAATATCGCGCGAAATCGCGATTCGCTTTCATACAAGGATTGTAAGTTTTGCCGGCCGATTTGCCTGGCTGTTTCGGCCTGCGCCCGGGCCACGATGCCGCCGACTTGCAGGGCTATGGCTTCGATGGCGCGCCGAGCGCCGGGCAATATGGTTTTGTGGGGGCGAGAAGCCAGATTCAGCGTCGCTATGACTTGCCCTTGATGTGTAACGGGGGCAATTATTCCGCTCTTTATCCCCGCCTTTTCAAAAAACCCCCTGTTCGGCAATTGCACTTCTCCAACGGTTAAATGCAAAGGCCTCCCCTGCATGATGTATTGCATTTGTGACTCATCCAAGGAGTATTGCGAAAGAGCTTGTTTAAACCATTCGGGAAATCCGATCGAGGCGGCGAGTTCGAATTTATTTGAAGTGCCGTTGAACAGATAGATTCCGCCGCAATCAACGCCCTCGATCCGCATTGCGGCATCGAGGATTTCGTTTAACGTGGCGCTAAGATCGAACGTACTGGAAAGTTTAAGGGCAAGATCGTATTGAATTCTCAGTAATTTGGGGTCTTTTGCCGATTCCGAGATGTCTTGGATCGTGCCTTCAAAATACAAAAAATTGCCGGCGTCGTCGAATACCCGCCGCCAGGTGATTCGTATGGCTATCGGCCTCCCGTCGCGGCGCTTGCAAAAAAATTCGTGGGTTTTATTCTCCGTCGAAAGTTCGGACAACAATTGCAGCCGCATCGAGGGGTCGGCATATATGTCGCGAGATATGTCAACCTGCAACAATTCATCACGCGATTTATAACCGAACATTTTCACCAGTGCCTGATCGGCCTCGATGAACTTCCCCTCCAAACTGCTGCGGAAAAAGCCCTTGGGTGCGCCGTCAAAACAGACGTCATCGCTGTGCTGGGTGTAGCCCGGCCGTTCGATAACCTCGGAATCGGACCGCCTGGAAGCGCGAATTTCGGCCAATGTCAAGCGAAATTCGAGTTCGGCGTCGTTATCCGGATCGGTCAGGCAATCGTTGGCTCCCGCCGATAAAAGAGCCTGAATCTTATCGCGATTAGGCATTGCGCCGCAGATGAGAATCTCCAACGGCTTTGCGCCCGAGGCGGCGCGGAGTCGACGGCAAATTTCCATACCCTCGTCGTCAGCCTCGTCCGTGCCTACGAAAGACAGCGTATAATCCGCGCGCTGAAGGGCAGGGCCAATCTCTCGGAGATCGTTGATGACCGAAAAACTATGGCCTCGTCGAGTGAGCAATTCTCGCAAACGCTCTTCCCATCGAGCGGCAACCGCTACAATAAGCGTATTCATTCGAGATCCCTGCCCAAAAATGGACGCCGCTTTGCTGCCCGATCAAAGCAAATTCATTCCCCCGTAACATAATCATTTGCTAATATTAACAAAAAAACTAAATAAAAAAACCTCTTGAATGGCATTTTTTGGCGGAAAACCAGTCTTGTGGCTGGTTATAGCTTAAAACTTGATCCTTGACTTCTTATTCTGATGGGTAAAGAATTTTGCAACCTGTAACTGTTAAATATATACCATTTATTTCGCGTTTGCAGTTTTTTTCAGTATGTAACTCGAAAGTTGTAAATATTTAATAGAAATACTCACTCCAACGGCGGATTATTATGGAGCCACTTGTATGGATAGTGTAAATAATTCCCCATCCCGAAGAGGTTTCCTTCGGCAAACCAGTCTTATAGCGGGCGGATTATTCCTGGGGGCCGCTAGGCTGAGTGCCATTCCTTTACTTTCCAGCGGTATAACCGCAAAAGCACTCCCCCAACGTATCCTGGGCAAGACCCGGGCGCAGGTAAGCACCTTGTCTCTCGACACTGCACCCTGCGGATTATCAACTGCCGTCTCTACCCGGCAAATCGCCGATATCGTCAACGCGGCCTTGGATCAAGGCGTTAATTTCATCGACTCCGCCCGCACTTCAGGCAAGGCCGAGGAAGGCATCGGCCTGGCCCTGGGCCGGCGGCGGCGGGAGACTTTTTTATCGACTAAAGTCTGGGCCGACACCACGGCCGACGCCGAACGATCGCTTGCCGCGTCGCTGCGATCACTTAAGACCGATTATGTCGATTTACTATATTTTCAAAACCTGGGAACGCGCAATTTCGAGGAAGCAACCGGGCCGGACGGCGTTTTCACCTGGCTTTTAAAGCAAAAACAATCCGGCAAAACCCGCTTCGTCGGGATTTCAGGCCACAACCTCAGCGAACGTTTTCCCGCCTATATCCGCACAAACCAGATATTTGGCGGCGTTCGCGGCCGATTCGGCGCCCGCGTCGGACAAAAACCAGTTCCTCAGATGCCAGAGGAATATCTTGAATTGGCCGTTCGCTATGTTTTGAATCTGCCGGGCGTAACCGCGGCAAATATCGGCGTATACGACGCCGGTCAACTGCCAAAAAACATCGCCAGGGTCGGAAATCTCAAGCCGTTAACTCCCCGGGAGCAAAATCTACTGGATCTGGCAGGTCGCAAATTGGCGGCCCAATGGCGGCCCCATTTCGGACCGATTGCAACATGCACGTCAACAGCGTGATAGCATTGAGACTTCTTAAATAAAACTGAAAAAGCATGGCCCGCAATAAAACCTTGAATGTGATTTTACCTAGCCCAGACAATTTTTACCTAGCCCAGGCGTTTACGCCTGGGGCCAAAGGGCATAACTATTAAATGTCAACCCCGTTTACAGGGTTCATCCAGTCTTCAGCCGCCCCTAAAGGGGCTAAATGAAAAAGATTGTGGATTTCCCCTAACCACAGGCGTAAACGCCTGGGCTAGAGAAAAGTTTATCCATGGAGGGGGAAAAGTTTATCCATGGGGATAGAGAAAAGTCAATCCACATGTAATGTTTGAGTTAATAATAAGGAGTCGACATGCCTTGGAAAACAACTTTTGTGTTCGGCAAAAGCAAGAATCCGTGTAAAATCCATAAATTTCAAGGTGTAAAATATATTTTTATTGCGATGATGTGCCTTGGATATTTCTCGGGGAATATTATTTGCATGGCAGCCAAAGAATCCTCACCGCCTTTCTTCTCAAAACGCCTGGCGGTCCAGCCTTTTCCCGGCGGCGATTCGTGGGTCAACACCGCCCGTCCCATTAAACTCGATCAACTCCGGGGCAAGTTCGTGCTCTTGGATTTTTGGACCTTAGGCTGCATCAACTGCATGCACGTCATTCCCGAACTTAAAAAAATCGAGGCCGCCTGGCCCAACGACCTGGTCGTCATCGGCGTTCATTCCGCCAAGTTCGAGGAAGAAAGAAACACCAAAATCATCGCCCAGGCAGTGCTCCGCTACGGCGTGAAACATCCGGTGATCAATGACTCCGACTTTGCCGTGTGGAAAAATTTTGGCATCCAGGCCTGGCCCAGCCTGGTGCTTATCGATCCGGAAGGATATGCCGTGTGGGGCCATAGCGGCGAAGTCACCTTCGAGCAACTCGACAATCTGCTGAAACCCGCCGTCGCGCACTATTGGAAAATGGGTTTGCTCGATGAAAAACCGCTGGTATTCGAACCCGAGAGCAAGCGGTCGGCCCGTACGCCGCTTAGTTTTCCGGGCAAGGTCTTGGCCGACGAGGCCGGCAATCGCTTGTTTATCGCCGACTCCGGGCATAACCGCATTGTAATTGCCCGGCTCGACGGAAGGCTTGTGGATACAATCGGCGACGGCCGTCGCGGACTCTCCGATGGCGACTACGCCCAAGCCCGCTTCAATTCACCGCAGGGGATGGCCCTAAACGGCGACGCGCTTTATGTGGCCGATACCGAAAACCACTTGATCCGCAAAGTCGATCTATTGAAAAAACAGGTAACCACCATTGCCGGCACCGGGCGTCAAAGTCGGGAAACGCCGCCCTTTGGCGAACCGGCAAAACCCCGAAAAATGGCGTTAAACAGTCCTTGGGCGCTGTGGATTCACGGAAACACTCTCTTCATTGCCATGGCCGGATCGCACCAAATATGGAAAATACCCCTGGATGAAAGCTCCATCGGCGTTTATGCGGGCAACGGCGTGGAAGACATCGTCGACGGCCCGCTTGCGCCTCGCAAGGCGTATCAAACCGGCTTTGCTTCTTTTGCACAGCCCAGTGGGCTGGCCTCGGACGGAGTATGGCTTTATGTCGCCGACGCCGAAGGCAGCTCCATCCGCGCAGTTCCCTTCGACCGCAGCAAAAAAGTGCGAACCGTGGTGGGCACTGCCCATCTGGGCGAGGCAAGATTGTTCACCTTCGGCGACGTGGACGGCCCCGCATACCAGGCCAAATTGCAGCACCCCCTGGGCATTGTCTATCGTCAAGGAAAACTCTACATTGCCGACACCTACAACAATAAAATCAAAGTGCTCGATCCCATCCACGGCGACGCGCAAACCCTGGCCGGCTCTGGACAGGCCGATTACGCGGAAAACCCGCCCGCCTTCAACAATCCCTCGGGCCTGTCCCAAGCCGGCGGCAAACTATTCGTGGCCGACACCAACAATCATTGCATTCGCGTGATTGATCTGGAAAACGGCAACGCGGTTTCGGCTTTGGAAATCGCGGGCCTGAAACCGCCCGAATCCGCGGAAAAATAATCCGGGGTGGCAAAGTCGAGACATACCCCTGTTTTCTCCGGAGCAAAATGCTGCTAAATTTGAAGCATTCCGCTACGGGTCCCGGCTGTTTTCATCGCAATCCAATAAAGGGTCGGCGCCGCTCTTATGAATAACACCTACAATATGAAATATGTCTGGGCGATCTCATTGGTCGCTGCCATGGGCGGACTGCTGTTCGGATACGATTGGGTGGTGATCGGAGGGGCAAAACCCTTTTTTGAACGATACTTTCAACTGACCGCAAATGAGTTTGCCAGCGGCTGGGCCAACAGTTGCGCTCTGATCGGCTGCTTTTTTGGCGCGCTTATCGCCGGCGCGTTGAGCGACCGGTTCGGGCGAAAAAAACTCCTGATAATGTGCGCATTACTGTTTGCCGTCACTTCGATAGGCAATGCTTTGGCCCCGACCTTTACGGTTTTTGTTTCCTGGCGGATCCTGGGCGGGGTGGCAATCGGCCTGGCGTCGAGTCTTTCGCCGATGTACATTGCCGAAGTCGCGCCGGCGCGGATGCGCGGGCGCCTGGTCTCGGTCAACCAACTCACCATCGTCATCGGCATCCTGTTGGCGCAACTTGTAAACTACTCCCTTGTATCCGGCTTGCAAAAAGGCGCAAGCGAAGAACTTTTGGCGCAATCGTGGTACGTGCAAAGCGGTTGGCGCTGGATGTTCGGCCTGACCGCAATACCTTCCGCGTTGTTTTTCATGGGCATGTTTACCTTACCGGAAAGTCCGCGCTGGCTGGTCAAAAACGGCGCTCCGGATCGGGCCCAAGCGGTGTTGGCCAAGATCGGCGGCCGGCAGTACGCCGCGTCCGCCTTGGCCGATATCGCCGGTACGCTGGCTGATGAACATCAGAAAGTGAATTATCGCGAGTTGATCGAACCGCGCATGAGAAAGGTCTTGGCGATCGGGATAATCCTGGCGGTTTTCCAGCAATGGTGCGGAATTAATGTAATCTTTAACTACGCCGATAAAATATTCCTGGCGGCCGGATACGACATTTCCGACGTGCTTAATAATATCGTCTGGACCGGTTCGGTGAATTTCGCTTTTACACTGGTTGCCATGGGCATAGTGGACCGCGGCGGACGCAGGCCCCTGATGCTCTTGGGATCGGCGGGCCTGACCGCAATCTATGTCCTGATGGGCTATTGTTACTTCACCGGCATCCAAGGGCTGCCCATGTTGCTGCTGGTTTTGGCCGCCATCGGCTGCTATGCCATGTCGCTCGCCCCGGTAACCTGGGTTGTGATCTCCGAAATTTTCCCCAATCGCATTCGCGGCGCGGCGATCTCGACGGCCGTCATGTCATTATGGATCGCTTGTTTCATTCTGACTTACACATTTCCCATCCTCAACCGGCATTTGGGCCCTGCCGGCACGTTTTGGTTATATGCCGGCATTTGCCTGGCGGGATTCATTTTTATAATCTTCACATTGCCCGAAACCAAAGGTAAAACCCTGGAACAAATCGAACGCGAATTGGCGGATTAATCGCTTTGCTCGTCATTCTTAAGAATGATGCGCAAGCTCTTCGCCCACTTTTTCCAGATCGTTGCGGTAGAATCGAATCGCTTCGGACGGGCTGAGGTTCAGAATCGCCCGGCCGTCGGTCTCCCAATGATCGCGATCGAATCGAAACACCGCGGTGCCAAGCTGAAGGTTGCCCACCGCGTCGCCGTTGTTGCTGGCGGCGGAATCGGGATCTTCCATGGCAAGTGCAATGGCCACCAGCGCCGATAGTTCGCCGGTCGCGCGGTTGCGGACGTAAGAAACATCGTCGGCAAAAGTGCAGTCCGAGCATCGGGGCGATACCGCTTTGGCTCGCTTGGACGCCAGGTGGATAAATTTGGCCTCCAGGCGCTCGCGTTGCACGTGAAAAAACTTCCTGGCCTTGGCGAATTGAACTTCCCTGGACATTGCCCGCATCGGCCGCCACAGGCAGATCCAGGCGAAAACCAAGACCGCAATTCCAGCCGTCCACCACCACATTTTGGAATCCCCGAGTAAAACACTCCGGAACGAATAATTCTTTATTGTACAATTATTTTATTCGGTCCAACACGAAAATGGCAAGTATTTTCCAAAATCCAAACTAGGTATGCCAATTAGCACCCCCCGGCATACTTTTACATTTGTGAAAAATGTTCCTGGAGCAAGCCCGGGAGCTATACAATGTCTTCCCCCTTGTTAATATGATTAATTCAGTATAAAATACAAGGCTCGCCATAAAGATGGTGCATATTGCATACCTGAATCCTTTGCATAGGTACCCCTGAGATATCGAATTAGCTCATAAGTGCGTTCGCCGGGGTAGCTAAAGGCAGCCGGCGGGTGCTTGTGGATGGGCCTTGTACGGCCGATCTTCACCCACCAGGGGGGTTCGCTTGCCACCTTCATTGACATGGACATCGCAAAACTACGTAATATCGGCATTTCGGCCCATATCGACTCCGGCAAGACCACGCTTTCCGAGCGGATCTTGTTCTACACCGGCCGGATTCACCGCATGCAGGAAGTGCACGGCAACGGCGGCGGAGCAACCATGGACCACATGGAACTGGAAAAGGAACGCGGTATTACCATCACCAGCGCGGCTACAACAGTCCACTGGGGCGATGCCGTGATCAATCTGATCGATACCCCGGGCCACGTCGATTTCACCGTCGAGGTGGAACGCAGCCTTCGAGTGCTAGACGGGGCAATCCTGGTGCTTTGTGCGGTCGGCGGCGTGCAGGCCCAATCGCTTACCATCGACCGGCAGATGCGCCGCTATCATGTCCCGCGCCTGGCGTTTATCAACAAAATGGACCGTATCGGCGCGGATCCGCATAAGGTAGTCGAACAACTGCGGACAAAGCTCGGTTGCGACGCCGTTTTGATGCAATTGCCCATCGGACGCGAGACCGAGTTTCAAGGCGTTATCGATCTTGCTACTCGGAAGGCAATTTACTTCGACGGGGCCAACGGCGAAACGCTCCGCGAGGAACCGATTCCGGCCGAACTTGCGGCCGAAGCCCGCACCGCCCGTAAGCACATGCTCGAGAGCCTGTCGATGTATAGCGACGAACTTATGGAATTGCTCCTGGCCGACAAGCCCGTGCCCGAAGAGTTGATTTACAGTGTCACCCGCTCGGCGGTGGCGGAGTTGGAATTCACGCCTGTTTTCCTGGGTTCGGCGTATCGCAACAAAGGCGTGCAGCCGCTGTTGGACGCCGTGGTCCGCCTTTTGCCCTCGCCTTTAGACGCAGAAATCAAGGCCTTTTCCAAAAAAGAACCCATCCGCGAAATCATCTTGACGCCCAATCCCGATAAGCCCATGGCGGCAATGGCATTTAAAATGGTCGAGGACCCTTACGGCACGCTCACCTTCATGCGGATCTACCAAGGCAGTATTAAGAAGGGCGAAAGCTACTACAATCAACGCTCCGGGCGCAAGGAACGTTTTGGACGCATTGTACGCATGCACGCCGACGAGCGCGAAGACATCGACGAAGCCTCGGCCGGCGACATTGTGGCCGTGCTGGGCGTGGATTGCGCATCCGGCGATACCTACGCCTCAGAACCGTACTATTGCCAGTTGCAGGGTATGTTCGTGCCCGAGCCGGTCATCCGCATGGCCATCGCGCCCATGGCCCGCGACGGGGCCGACCGCTTGAGCAAGGCCCTGCACCGTTTCCGGCGCGAAGATCCCACGCTGCACGTATCGACCGACGAGGAAACCGGCGAAACGATCATCGCCGGCATGGGCGAATTGCATCTGGACATTTACGTGGAACGCATCCGCCGCGAATACAACGTGGCCGTCGAGGTCAGTCCGCCCAGGGTCAATTATCGCGAAGCCCCAACGCAGGCCGCGAAGTTCAATACCCGGCACAAAAAGCAAACCGGCGGATCGGGCCAGTTCGCCCACATCATCGGTAAGCTCGATGTGTTGCCCGAGGATGCCGAGGAAAATTTTGTTTTTGCAGAAGACGTCACCGGCGGGCGGGTGCCAAAGCAGTACATTCCGGCAGTGGAAAAGGGCTTTCGCTCACTGCTTAACAAAGGGCCGATAGCGGGTTATCCGGTCGTCAAACTGTCGGTAACGCTCGAAGACGGCTCTTATCACGAAGTCGATAGCTCCGATCTGGCCTTCCAAATCTGCGCCCAAACGGCCATGCGCGAGGCGTTCCCGAAAACCAAGCCCGTCCTGCTGGAACCGGTGATGAAGATCGAGATAGAATGTCCGTCGCAATTTCAAGGCTCGGTGGTGGGCAATCTGACATCACGCCGCGGCCTCATATTGTCAACCGAGGTCCACGGCCCGGACGTCCGTATCGAAGGCGAAGTCCCCCTTGCCGAAACCTTCGGCTACGCCACCGATCTGAGGAGCATGACCCAAGGCCAAGGCACCTTCACCATGGAATTCACCGCCTACAAGCGCCTGCCCAAAACCCTCGAAGAAGAAATCATCGCCGAGCGAAAAAAATCCGCAATGGCCGGGGCAGTGTGATAGTCGTAAATTCGCTGTAGCATTCTTTTCTCATTACGACACAAACTAGATGCCAGTGACAGCAATTGGGTATCTAGGAATCCTTTTTTTGAAGTTTCGATATCAGATTGAAGAGAAAGAAATACAAACCTAAAAGCCCCTGTTTTGCTTCAGTGACAGACGCAGTTGTATGTATTCCTTTTGACGCAATATCATTCAGCCTTCTAGCGAATATGGCTAGATGCTCCAATTCTGCTTGAAGGAGTTCATCTGACGTCGTTTTACCAAATTTAACAATAATATATTCTTGAAGTCGATTCAAATATTGTTCCTCTCCCATTTGTCGCTCTTTACCATCCGAGCATATAACAGAACCACTTACAGGTGGATAAAAGAAATCAGAAACCTCCTTAATTGCTTTACGCACAAGTGTTAATAATAGAGATTGATCTTCCGGATCAGTGGAATTGATTAAATGCAATGCCTTTTGGAGTTTACTATAAACTTCATCAGAATTTGCCTGAAAATAATTATTAACCTCGTTCTGAATTGTATGAAGAAATACTTCTGATTTGCTCTGTGATGCCAATTCTTTCTCTATCCTGATAGCATAATTTAAACACCTCGTCTTAATTCGCTCTTTAATTGTTTGAATTGCTTGTATTTTAACTCTATATTGGATTTTCCAGTTATAATAACGATCTGTAAAAGCAGCAGTATCAAACTCACCCATACCAGTAGGTAATGTCAAGTCGCTTATAGACTTTTCGAGCTGATCAATTTGTGTGTTAATTTCTCCGACAGCGATACCTAAAACATTTTTTGTTTTATCATCCGGGTCCAAACTATAATTAAGTTTATGTTCCTCAAGCCAATCCTCTAGTGCTCTTTCCCACAAAAGTTTTTTTGCTTCTTCATTGAGATCATGGGTATCATCAAAGAATACACGGCGTCGTTGACATTTATCAGAGAAGAGTTCATGAAGAAAAAGGGTCGAATAGAAATGGTCTTTCAGATGCCTCGCAAGCCGCAAACATGTCATGACTGCTTTGGCTACATCATCATTTTCAAGATGATCATACACCTTCTCTATTAAAGCACCATAATCCATAAGTTCTCTTTATATTTCTTAAATTTGGATTATTCTGGAATCTAATCAATTATGGTTCATCCATTTCAAGAATGCGAGGGCCTGTGGTCCAAGATTTATTTGCCTTTTTTCGGTTGTTTGCGTTTTGATTTTGCGTACCGTTTTAAAGCTTGGTCGATTTTATCGACGGTACGAACTGTCGGAGAGTGCTTGCCTGATTCCAGTCTACTGAGTGTTTCCTGCCGGAGTCCGGCCAGTTTAGCTAATTGTTCTTGGGTTAAACCCAATGCCTGCCGCTCTTTGATAATGTCGCGTGCAATTGACACGCGACAGTAATCCAGTGCGGGCAGGTTGCCCTTTTTATCGGCTGGAGGATAAGCCGGCAAACTTGATTCCATCTTGCTTGCCTGTCGTTCTAAAGGCAGCACGAGGTTAGTGCCAGCCTTAAAACGCTTGGCATACTTTCCTCTTACACCGCCTTTGAGTTTGGACAGGTCGTATTCGGGACGCAGTTCGTCATCGAGTTCTTTTTTAATTTTTTTCTTCATATCCCTAGCGCGGCATGAAGCCGCACTCCCCAAAACCCCCGGTGTGTTCACCGGGGGCTAAATAAATACAAACTATTGTCCTATGATAAACGGCATGGGTGTGAAACCGATGGGGATGAACGCCAGCGTGAGCCAGCCGAGGACTATTCTGGGCCAGCCCAACGGTTCTT
>JBEKIK010000036.1:0-8771 GCA_050011795.1 Thermoguttaceae bacterium
AATTGCCCAGCCGTTCGCCCGCGCGGTCGAACTCCTCGTCGAATTGCAGACATTCGGCCAGCGTGTCGGCGCCTTCGGCCAGCTTGCCTTGGAATTGCGAATAATCGGCAATCCGCTTTTCCCAGGCCAAAAAGGCCTTTTCCCAGGCCCGGTCGCCGGAAAACAGGCTGCCCAGGTCCCAGGTGTCGGAAAGTTTGACTTTGTTGCGGGGCGGAAGATTTTTCATAAAAAGGATAAAGGATGAAAGATGAAAACTGATTACTGAAAACTGACTACTGATAACCACCTACCATCTACTACCTGTCCGCTAATTAATCACCAGCGCAGGAGCACGGTGCCCCAGACCAATCCGGCGCCAAAACCGCTTAACAGGATGCGATTGCCGCGATGAATGCGGCCTTCGCGATAGGCCTCATCCAAGGCCAAGGGAATACTGGCCGACGAGGTGTTGCCGTAGCGATCCAGGTTGCTGACGACTTTGCGGGAATTAATGCCCAGGTCGGCGACGGCCGAATCGATTATTCGCTTGTTTGCCTGATGGAAAATCACCAGATCCAAGTCTGCGATCGTCATGCCGGCGTGTTTCAGGACTTCTTTGGTGGTTTCGCGGAGCATTTTTACGGACCATTTAAAAATCGGCCGGCCTTCCATGTGCATATATTGGTCCGCGTTGTTTTCGGCCAAGGCGGAGAATGGCCGACGCGAACCGCCCATCGGCCGGTTGAGCAAGTCCACCGCAGAGCCGTCCGAACCGACGGCGTACGCCAGCAAGCCTTGTGTTTCGTCGCCCGGGGCCAAGAGGACTGCTCCGGCCGCGTCGCCGAACAAAGGATAGGTTTGCTGATCGGCAGGGTTCAACACGCGCGAAGTGCAGTCAGCCCCTATTACCAGCGCCAGACGGCTGCAACCGGTCGCCACATACTGCGCGCCTGTAATCATGGCAAAAATGAAACTGGCGCAGGCCGCTTGAAGATCGAACGCCGGGGCGCTGAGTCCGAGTTTGTCTTGCACAGTGGAGGCCGTGGCCGGCATGAGCATATCGGGCGTGTAAGTGCCCAGCAGCACAAGGTCGATATCGCCGGGATCTACGCCGGAGCGTTCGATGCACCGCCTGGAGGCCTCGATAGCCAAGTCGCTGGTGGCCATTTCCGGCGGGGCGTGACGCCGTTGGACAATGCCCGTGCGCTTCAAGATCCATTCGGCATTGTAACCCAAGGCCGCCAAATCATCGTTATGAACGCGGTTTTCCGGCACGCTGCTGCCGATACCGACGACTTGGACGCCCATTAGACTCCCGATCCGAGAGCGTTTGGTGGAGATGGCGTTTCCCTCGGGTCGGGAGGGTTCGTTTTCCATAATGGTGCTTCCCCCAAGTATCAGGAGACTTAAGCCTATGGATTTCTATACGGATTCTCAAGGGCAAAGGGAAACGAACCGGGCTTTATTCCCCCCCGATTGGGAGAACAGACTATTTGTTTTAGCGGTTTTTGGAGGCAAATTTTCCCAGATTGGCGGTATGAATACATCGAAGAAGTTAATGTTTGTGGCCTCAAACAGCGGCATTTTCCTCATGATGCCCATATTTGCTAATTGTCATATTTTAGCAAGTTCAGCCATCACGAATTGTACAAAAAAATCTCAAATACGCAACTCGGGGGGTGCAATGTGTGTAATCTATAGGTTATGTTGATGGTTTAAGCAACTTCTATTCCACAAAATTAAGAAGTATTCGATTTTGTTTATGTGTACGATGGCCATTTACTATCGTGCCGTTCGGGGTACTCCCATTCTGGTCGCCACAAATCGGGAGGAGCGTTTCGATCGGCCCACGCAATATCCCAAGATTCAACCGGGTTCGCCCAGGGTGGTTTGCGGCATCGACCGCAAGGCGAATGGGACGTGGTTGGGCGTGAATCAGCACGGATTGTTCTGCGCGGTGTTGAATCGTCCCAAAAAATGCGTGCCCCTGGAACCGCGTTCGCGAGGATTGCTTTGCCGGGAAATGCTCGAGCTGCGCACCGCCCGCGAGGCCAGCGAATACGCCGAGAATGAGTTGTCCACCGGGATATACGCCGGCGCCAATTACGTGTGCGCCGATGCCAGGTTCGCCGCGGTAGTGTACGGCGGAAACCAAATCGAGGTTATGGAAATCACTCCCGGCTTGCACGTGATCACCAACGGCAACATGGACGACTATCGCGACGAGCGGCACGAACTTGTGCACCGGATGCTCACCTTGCACACGCTCGATTCGGCGGTGACGTTCCTGGCCGTGGCCAGCCGGACGTTTTCGCGCAAGCCCGACAGCAACGGGCGCCGCGGCGTGGTCATCCTGGGCAAGGAATACGGCACTGTTTCGTCCACGCTCTTGGCGCTCTCGCGGAAAATTCAGCACTCGGTGATGCAATACAGCCCCGGTCCTCCCTGCGATCACCCTTACGACGACCTTTCGGCCTTGCTGCGCCAGGTCCTATCGGCCGAGCGGAGCCGCAAAAATCGCGAGGCCGAAAAGGAAAAAGCCCGGGAAAAAGCCCGCCAACGCGAAGCCGCGGCGATTAAGAAAAAGTGAAGAAAAAGTAGTAGGCACAGTGGCTTGAGATACACAACTGGACAAGCCAGCAATGGCACCAGTGCGGGTAGTGTAGAATGCGTAACCGGTCGGGGGTGCTGAAACTACAAACCACAATAGGTATCAAATCCATGACGACAAAAATATACCCTATTTCTTTTAGGATCTTTGCACTTGCTTCCGTCTGTCTTGCAACATTGTTCCCGGCAGCTTGCGCGCGGGCTCAAACGACAATCGAGAGCGCGGAGCAGAAACAGTCACGCATGGCGTGGTGGCACGACGCCAAATTCGGCATGTTTATTCACTGGGGCATTTATGCCATTCCAGGGCGCGGCGAGTGGGTGCAGTGGAACGAGCAGATACCTGTGGAGGAATATGCCAAACTGGCCGATCAATTCCAACCCGACAAGTTCGACGCCGATGCTTGGGCAGCCACTGCCAAGGCGGCGGGTATGAAATACATGGTGCTAACCACGCGCCACCACGACGGCTTTTGCTTATTCGACAGCAAGGCAAGCGATTTCACCAGTATAAAAACCGCCGCCCACCGCGACTTCGTGGCGGATTATGTGAAGGCCGTTCGCAAGGCGGGATTGCACGTGGGATTTTATTATTCTCCGCTGGACTGGCGGTTCCCCGGTTTCTTCTTGCCTGACGTACAGCTAAAGAGCGCGGAGGCAATGCGGGAGCAATACCATCGCCAGATGGAAGAACTATTGTCTAATTATGGCCAGATCGACGTGATATGGTTCGACGGCGGCGAACAAGATTGGCGCAGCTTCGGCGGAGACTGGTCCGGCGCTAAATGGCAAAAACGCGCGAATAACAAGCATTATAATGGGCGATTCAATTGGGAACACGACAAAGTTTATGCCATGCTCCGCCGCCTCCAGCCTCAAACGATCATCAACGGCCGGGCCGACATGCCCGAGGATTTTCACTCTCGCGAAGGCGATAACGCCTTGGGCGAGTTCGACGCTGAACATCCTTGGGAGCTTTGCACCACACTGGCCGGCGCCTGGGGATGGCAGGCGAATGCACGCATCAAATCGTTGAAGGATTGCGTTGGGCTGCTCGTCAAGGCGGTCGGCCGCGACGGCAACCTTCTGCTAAACGTCGGGCCAAGGCCGGATGGTCAGATCGATCCGCCACAGGCTCAGCGGCTGCGAGAAATCGGCGAGTGGCTGGGTAAATACGGCGAGAGCATCTATGGCACCCGGGGCGGCCCTTTCCTGCCAGGCGATTACGGAGTATCGACGCATCGCAATAAACTGATCTACATACACGTTCTCAATTGGCCGGGTGACAAACTACTACTTCCGGCAATTGACGCTAAAGTCATCCGCGCTGTGGTATTGGCCGGAGGAACAGCCGGCTTTACTCAGACAGAAAAAGGCATCGAGATTTCGGTAACACCGGATGTCCGCAGCGATATGGACACTATCGTTGTGCTCGAATTGGATCGGCCAACCGAGAAAATCAAGCCGGTTTCGGTGAATACAGAGTTGAAATGAGATTGCCGTTTGCCATTAGCCACTACTTAACAAATTCTTCGACCAGATCCAAGGCCGCTTCAAGGTTGGCCATGCTGGCGGCGAAGGACAATCGGGCGTAGCCTTCGGCGCCGAAGGCGGAGCCCATTACCGAGGCCACGCCCTTTTTGGCGAGCAGTTCCAGACACCACTGGCTGGAATTGTCGATTTTAACGCCGTTATATGAACGTCCCAAGTGTTTTTTGATGTTGATGAAGGCATAAAACGCCCCGGCGATCTCCGAGCAACTTACGCTTGGGATTTTCGCGATCCGATTGCTGACGAATTCCCTGCGCTTGGCAAATTCGGCGCACATCGCCGCGACGCAATCCTGCGGGCCGGTGATCGCGGCCAAGGCGGCGTATTGGCTGACGCTGCAAGGATTGGAAGTTTCCTGGCTCTGCAAATCGGCGATGGCCTTCGACACGTTCAAAGGCGCAATGCTCCAGCCGATCCGCCAACCGGTCATGGCGTAGGTCTTGCTCACGCCGTTAATGAGGATCGTCCGCTCCTGCAAGCCCGGCCGGACCGTGGCAAAACTGGCGAACTTGTGCCTGCCGTAAATCAACCGCTCGTATATCTCGTCGGAGATGATAAGCAGATTTTTTTCCACGGCAACATCAGCCAGCGCGCCTAGTTCTTCGGCCAAGTACATGCTGCCAGTCGGATTCGACGGACTGCACAACAGCAGCACTTTCGTTTTTTTAGTGATTGCCTTAATCAGCCTCTCGGGCGTGAGTTTGAAGTTGTTTTCCTGCGGGGTCTCCACGATAACGGGCACGGCCCCGGTGAGTTTCACTAGTTCGGCGTAACTGACCCAATACGGGGCTGGAATAATCACTTCGTCGCCCGGGTCTAAAAGCACGGTAAAGACGTTATGGATGGCGTGTTTGGCCCCGTTGGCAATTACCACCTGGGCGGGTGCATATTCCAATCCGTGGACCGACTTGTATTGTTCGACCACTGCCTTTTTCAATTCCTGAATGCCGCTGGCCACCGTGTAATGGGTGTGTCCGGCCTTCATGGCGCCGACGGCGGCCTGGCAGATGTGTTCGGGAGTGACGAAATCAGGCTCGCCCAGGCTCAGGTCGTACACTTTCCTGCCGGCGGCCTTCAGTTCCTTGGCCTTTGCCGCCATGGCCAGGGTGGCCGAAGGTTCCAAGGCTTGGATAATGCGGGAAATTTTGGGGGGCATTTCTGGACTCCAATGGTCAGGGGCCGGGGGGTGGTTAAGGATGAAAGATAAGGGATGAAGGATGAATAAAGGACAACGCATCCACCCTAATCTCTAATCTCTAATCCCTAATCTCTAGCCTAGTTGACGTGTTGCATTGCGCGACCGACAATCATAGTGGCGTATGGGTTGGTTTCCAAGACGCCTTACTAAAAAATTCCTCATAAAGAACGTTTCATGGCAAATCCAAAGATCGGGATCTGGTTGATTGGGGTCAAGGGCGGGGTGGCGTGTACCGCAATCGTGGGATTGGCGGCCTTGAAAAAAAATCTAATTACGTCCGCCGGTCTCGTCAGCCAACTGCCCCAATTCCAGCATATCGGACTTTCGGATTGGGATCAATTCGCTGTCGCCGGACACGAAATTCGCCGCTCTACGCTGGCCGATGAAGCCCTGCGTTTGGCCGCGGAAAACCGAATCGTCACCAAGGAGCTTATCGAACAAAGCCGGCCGGAACTCGACGAGATCGAGCGGCGCATCCGCCCGGGAACGATTTTCAACGTGGGCCCGACGATCTCCGCCTTGGCCGACGCCGATATTCCCGGCCCCGAAACACCCAGGCAAGCGATCGAGCGCCTGAGCCGGGACATGGCCGATTTTGTACGGGATAAAGGGCTTGAGCATCTGGTTGTAGTCAATCTTGCATCGACCGAGCCGCCCGTGGCCGCGGAATCGCTGCCGGAGAGCTGGGCAGAATTGGATCGACTATTGGATGATTCGCAAAAATGTCCATTGCGAGCCAGTTCTTTGTATGCCATAGCTGCGCTGGGCGGGGGCCATTCGTTCATCAATTTCACTCCGTCGCTGGGATCGGGTTTACCGGCCATCGACGAGTTGGCCCGCCGCTTGAGCACGCGGCACTACGGCTGCGACGGCAAGACCGGCGAAACGCTGCTGAAAAGCGTGCTGGCCCCGATGTTCGCCCGGCGCAATCTTTCGGTGCTCAGTTGGGTGGGTCATAACATATTCGGCAACATGGATGGACAGGTTTTGAACGACCCGGCCAATAAATCCAGCAAAAAGACAAGCAAAGATCGTCTGTTGGGCGAGATTCTCGGGTATCGGCCCAACTCGGTGGTATCGATCGAGTATCTGCCCGACCTGGGCGATTGGAAAACCGCCTGGGACCACATTCATTTTTCCGGTTTCCTGGGCGTGCCCATGACGTTGCAGTTTACGTGGCAGGCATCCGACTCGATTCTGGCCGCCCCATTGGTGTTGGATATGATCCGTTTCACCGAACTGGCCCATCGTCGCGGACAGGTCGGACAGATGACGTTCCTGGCCAGTTTTTTCAAAAGCCCTTACGGCGTAACGGAACATCGGTTTGAGCAGCAATTTCAAATGCTGGAGCACTGGGCTGGTAAAAGGATGAAGGATGAGGGATGAAGGATGAATTCACTTGGGCTGGTCACTTTAGTGACCCAGCCAACTTCCAATAAATCGCGACCACCGGTCGCGGCTCTATGATGTGCTCCATTGCTCTGCGTTTTCGGGAAACAGCGGGGCGTATTTCACGCTCTGGCGTGGTTCGGCCATCCAATCTTTGACTGCATCGGCCCAGCGGGCGTAATGGGCGGTGGCCTTGTGGGCCTTGGCGCCGGCCTCGTCGCGGTAAACTTCGTAAAGCAAAAAGCGATTCGGATCGTCGACCTGCTGGAGAACGTCGAAACGCAGATTGCCCGGCTCCCGGATAGTGTTCCTGGCATTTTCCAAGCTGGCGGCGATAAAAGATTCACGATTTTCGGGTTTGACGTGAACGTGGACACAGGCGATGAACATGAAAAAAACTCCTATAAATGTTTTCAGTTTACAGTTTTCGATTTTCAGCACGGAGTACGAAGTACGAAGTTTTCATGTTTTGACATTCATCCTTCATCCTTCATCCCTCATCCTTCATCCTTATTTTATCAGTCTCGCGTTTAGCCAGTCGGCGTGATCCAGGACGTCGGCGCGGTCGGCGTAGTCGACGACCAGGTCGAGTTGCTTTGCGCCGGACAGATCGACGTTGATCGGCGCGGGCTTCATGCCGCCGCGGATGGTTTCGCCGGTGAATTTTTCCCGGCCGTCGACAAAAACGCGAAATCGCACGCTGCCGCCGCCGGCCGCCGAGTCGTCGACGGCCAACTCAGCTTGGAGTCGCTTATAGGGCTGATCCAAGTTGTAGGCCAATCGGGACGCGCTGTGCATGCCGATGCCCTTCAGGTATAAAATTCCACCGGCGCGCAGCCATGTGCCGGTCACGCCGCGGTCGAGGCGGTAAGGCCAGGTCAGGTCCAGGAATGGCACAAAGCGGTACTCGCCGGGCTTGAGGTCGGAAAGATAAACCGCACGGCCGGATATGGGCTGGAGAAAAACCAGATGCCTGGGCAAAGTCTTCCAAGTTTGACCCGCGACGGCAAGTTGCAGGGTTGAAGAATCCAATCGCACGTCGGTTGCCGGCAATCGGCTGTCATCGCTAAATCCCAGCCAGGTCCGGGCAGTATCGTTGGACATTTTCCGCCTTAGCGCGGGGTTAAAAACGATTGCCGTGGCGCGACCTAGCTCGACGTTCACCGTTGCAACGTTGGTCTTAAGCTTGACTGCATCCTCTTCGATCTTTTCAATGAGTCCGGCCGGCTCGTCGCCGTTATCGAGCAGAAGACGATCCGACTGGCCTTCTGCCCGGGAGATGCGGTCGAAAAGGGCATCGCGGTCTTTCAGGGCCGGTGGCAATCGGAAGACCACGCCGGCAAGGGCGTCCCAAGGGATTTTCAGTCGGCCGAAAAGGTCTGAGTCGGCCGACAGGGTATCTTTATCCGAGGAAAGCACGTCGGCCGAGAGCAGACCGCCGTCGGCCAGAACCAGGATCGGAGTGCGTTTGGGTTCGAGGCATGCGCCCCAGGCGACCAAATCACTCAGGGGCAGTTGCCGCTTTTGACCGGCGGTTTGGAAGGCGATCTGCCCTTTGGAGTCGATGGAGGTTAATTCCCCGGAAAAAGGCCGGCCTTCGACGGGCACGGCAATAGGGGCGTCGGCATAAAGGTCCTGTGAAGGCAAAGTTGCTGAGAGCAAAAAAAAGGAGACGATTGCAAATTGCAAATTGCAAATTGCAAATTGCAAATTTACGTACCGTTTCATAAAGCATCTCCGATCGACTTTGCTTGCCGGTAAGTGTTATACCATCGCAAAAACCACCGGGCACAAGCGCCAGAGCTAAACTTTTACCGCTGGAAAATGGGCAAATAATTATTCGGTATTTGCAGGACGATGCAAGCCATTGCCGTGGCGCACTCGTTTCCTTCGGCCGGGGCGAACCAGGAGCCGTCTTCTTGTTGTTTGGCGACAAGGTCGTCGCGGACGGCGGGAAACCAGCGGGCAAAGCGCTTTCCGCCCGCTTGCCAGAAGGCCTGCACGGCATAATAATGGCCGTAATAAAAATAATTTTCGCGGCGCA
>JBEKIK010000037.1:0-8746 GCA_050011795.1 Thermoguttaceae bacterium
CATTTCCATCGGTCTGATGGTCTTTGCCTGGCTGTTTATATTCTGGTTGGAGTACGGGGGCATGGATACGTCGACCGCGTACTATTTAGGTCTTCCCGCGCTGGCGGCTGGAATTCTTGCCATCGGGTACGCCGCATCCTGTTTTTTTAGCATTATCGAGGAAACCTCCAAGGGTTGGGATACATTCGAGGTCTCGCCCGGTACCGAATGGAAAGAGTGGATCTGGAACTTCCTGCACATAACCGCGTTGGCGTCGCAGGCGGGCATGGTCGGATATGCGTTGCAATTGGCTTGCTCCGCCGACTCGTGGCTGCCCATGGCCGCTTGCACGCTGGCGTTGTTTCCCCTGGTGCTATTGGGCGCATTGGCTGCCGACGGGGCCTGGGCGCCGCTGGCGATCGGAAAAATTCTGCAAAGTTTTTTCCAAGTAGGATGGGCATGGGGCCTTTTCTACCTGGAAACAACTCCCTTGGTCGTGGGCTGGACCTTGCTTGTACAAATCGGACTGGCCGGGCAGGGGCGATGGTTAACGCCTTTGTACGCCGCGCCGCTTTTGGCGGCGATTATCTTGATTTACGCCCGATTAATCGGCAGACTAGCCGGATGTATTTCGGCGGCAACAAAACTTTTAAATGAAGGAGACGACGATGAAGAATCGTAACGGAAAAATGTGGACTCTGGCCGCGGCGATCGGCGCGGTCCTAGTAATCGGCGGTTGTGGCGGCCCGGCGGTCGTGCCCACTTCGTACAACACGTTCAATTCCAAGGACGGGTCTTTCCAGATCCAATATCCGGCCGGTTGGGAAGCGGACAGCGGTGATAGATCCGGATATGCCTGGGCAAAATTCACCTCCGGCGACGCGGAGATCTCGGTCGATGCGAACATAGCCGGTTCGATTACCGGCGACCTATCCAAGTCGAGCATCATCCCGCTGGGAATCGAAGTCGATCATGAAGATCGCACGCCCGTGGCCTCTGTCCACGCCAACGAGAAGCAGCAATTCGAGGATTCGGCGGGCGTCAAGGAGGAGAAACCCGTGGTGGTGAAAACCGGGTTCCGGGATGCGCGGAAATCGGAATTTTCCGGCACAAAGACCTTCGGCGGGTCGATCCGCGGTTACCGCGTTACGGCCTTGAGCACCGATAAGCGAATCCGCGTGGTCTGCCAGTGCCCGGAGTCCGAGTGGGAAGCCCTAAAACCCGCCTTCAATAAGGCAATAGAAAGCGTGTCGATGGGCAAGGCGCATCCCTTTTAAAAAAAGGCCCAGGGGGTCGGAATTGTTTTCCTTCTTTCAAAAATCGGCCGGAGGTGTATTCACCGGGGGCTATTGTGTCTCAGATTGATAATGCTACGTTGGGACGGGAGTTGCACTCCCGTCCCGCCGGGCGAATCCGGGGCGGCAGTACAACTGCCGCCCCAACTCATGTAACTTTATTAATCTGACACTCAATAAATATGCTGTTTTTAATTCTTAATTCCGGGATAACCCCATCTACTTTCGTGCCATACCAGCCACGCGACAAACGACGCCACGCTCAGCGGCAGGAGCATGGCAAAGGACGGATGGAGGTGTTTAATCAGCGGGGTTTCGATCTCGCCGCAGGAACATAGAACAAGGGTGAGCCAGGTCAGGACGGTCCAGAGGCGATGCTTTTGTTCCTCGAAACTTACGAGCACCGCCCAGGCAGCCGACGGGGCGATGATGCCGTAGGTCAACTGCTCGGACCCGGGGCCGAAAAGCAGTTGCCAGGAAACCCAGATCGAGATGATCGCCATCAATAACCGGCCCGTCGAGGCGATCCGTCGGCGTTGGTAAAGGCACCACAGGAACACGGGAACGGCCGATGCCAGTTGCAGGACCCGGTATCCGCGCAGCGAAACGGGCGGCCAAAGATTTTCCCAGATCGTCCAAGCGTCGCGGAATCCGGCCCAGCGCCCTTGGTGCTGATCGATGAGGCTGAAATACCACTCTTGATATTGCCCGACGACCACGCTGAAGGGCCGAGTCAAAAACGGCAACAGGGCCAGGGCGGCGGCGAAAACAATAAAACGCCAGGAAAGTCGCCGCGGCCAGCAGGCCATCAGCAAAAGCACAACGGCCATCGGCCAAATCTTGATGAACACGGGCAGGGCCAAGAGAAAGGAAGCGGTCCACCAGCGATTGTATTTTATGGCCGCTGCGGCGAAGATTACAATCGCCAGCAATAGCGAATTGATCTGCCCGGACCAGATGCCCGACATCGACCCAAACGCCGTCAGCCCCAGAAACCAGGCTTCGCGGCGCGACGGCCATGCGCCGGGCAGAATTTTGCGCACCAAAAGACGCAGTGCGGAAAGCGTTACGGCAATGTTCAAAACGCCCCACAGGCTCGCGCCCAGCCAATCGGGCAACAGCGAAAACGGCGTGAACACAACGGCAAAAGTGGGCGAATACCGATAGATGTCGGCCAATTCGGGATATTTGGCGTGCAACGGCTGGTCGGCCCACCAATGACGCGAACCCCAGGCATAGACCATATAGACCGAATGTTCGCCTTTCTGCACAACAGATTTCACGCACACCGCCGCGGCCAGGACAATCCACAGAACGATCGCCAGGCGAATCCAGCGGGCGTCATCTTGAAGATAACCGGTTTTACAGTTGGATAAGGATGTGCTATCCATGTTGCACGCGATGGAAGAAAAGGGGGATGGTATGAAAAAAAGCCGTTTTTGTCAATGTCGTCCGGCAAGGCGGGATACTTGCCGGAATCGAAAACGCCGAGGACAATCATTCCTATGTCATCGCATCCCGAGATAAATGCCCCTAATTCCGTTGATCGCACGAATTTTCCCCATTACCACCCCCTGATGATCGCGCTGGCGGCGGCGAGTGCGGGAATCTGGGCCGATTGTTATTGGCCCCAACGATTCGTGACATGGTGCGCGGCAGCTTTGGCGTTGCTGGGCGTTTGGTATCTGCTGGCAAGATTGGGACGCCATCGGGCCGCATCAGTGGCGATTTTTTTGGCCATCCTTTCGATGGCGGGCGCATGGCATCATTGTCAATGGAATCTGTTCGACGAAAACGATTTGGGCAATTACACGGCGGCAAAAAAACAGCCCGTCGCCCTGGAGGCAATTGCCCTTGGCACGCCTAGGCCGTCGCCTCCGCCCGAGCCTGGTTTCATGCAATCGCTTCGCTCCGAGCCGAGTTATCGGATGGAGATTTCCGCAGTGGCGATCCGCGACGCCGACGAGTGGAAACCGATATCCGGCAGGGCGCTGCTGTATATCCAAGGCGACATGCCGCCGATCGAGGCGGGCGATAGGATCCACGTTTTCGGCAAATTATCTGCGCCTCAGCCGGCCCACAACCCGGGCGAGTTCGACCGCGCCGCTTATCTCCGCTCCCACAGGATCAGGGCTGAAATCCAATCGCAAACTGAATGTATTTCCATCGTTCAGCCCGGCAGCCGCTGGAACCTATCGCGCCTGCTGGAAGGCGTGCGCAAAAACGCCGCCGCGCTTTTCCAACGATATCTCGATCGCAGCCAGGCCGAACTTGCCTCGGCCGTTTTCCTGGGCCAGCGCGAACAAATCGATTCCCAGCGGAACGAAGCCTTTATGGCCACCGGGACCGTCCACGTGTTGGCAATTTCCGGCTTGCATGTGGGCATTTTGGCCGGGGCAATGTTTTGGGCCATGCGGTTGATACTCATCCCACGCGCTTGGGGATTGGTGCTTGTGGCCTTGATCACAGGCCTTTACGCCTTGATGGTCGACGTTCACCCGCCGGTGGTGCGGGCAACTATTTTGGTGTTGGTAATGTGCTTGTCGATATATCTCAGGCGCCCGGCCTTGAGCCTGAATTCGTTGGCAGCCGCGGCATTGGTGGTGTTGGCCATAAATCCATCCGACCTGTTCAACGTCGGAGCCCAGCTTTCGTTTATTTCAGTGGCGGCCATCATGTGGGTCTGGCCGCATTGTTTTCCTCTAGTTCCTATAATCCACGATCAGGATCATTTACAGAAAATGGCTGCTCAGCAAATGAATAAATTTTCACGGTCCCTTTGGCATTTGCGGCGTTATTTCTGGGAACTAATGATGATAGGTGCCGTGATTTGGGTGTTGACCCAACCGCTGGTCGCGGCCAGATTCCATCTTTTTTCGCCTATTGCCCTGGTAACGAATATTTTTCTTTGGTTACCTATAACACTGGCATTACTCAGCGGTTTCGTTTTTTTGTTTGTTGCGGCGGTTGTGCCACCGTTGGCCGGCGCGGCGGCCTTTTGCTGCAACTGCAACCTGTGGGTGTTGGAAGGAGCAATAGATCTTGCCGCCGCTGTGCCGGGCAGTCACTTTTGGGTGTCGGGGCCGGGCAACTGGTGGCTTGCGGGTTTTTACGGCGGGCTGGCCGGATGGGCCGTTTTTCCCAGGATTCGCCCGTCGCCGCGCCGGTGTTTCGCGCTGCTGGCCGGTTGGGTCGCCCTGGGCTTGGCCATATCATACACCCGGTGTGATTCCAATCGCTTGCACTGCACGTTTCTTTCGGTTGGGCATGGCTGTGCCGCGGTTTTGGAATTGCCCTCGGGCCAGACGCTGCTTTACGACGCAGGCCAGTTCGGTGCGCCAGCGCGGGCTGCGCGGGTTATCAGCGGATTTCTCTGGTCGCGGGGCATTACCCGCATCGACGCCGTGGTTCTATCGCATCCGGATATCGATCATTACAACGCCCTGCCCGATGTGCTGGAAAAATGCTCGGTGGGCGCGGTTTACGTTTCGCCAGTGATGTTCGAAAAAGAGTCGATGGGATTAACGGCCTTGAAATCCGCCCTGCAAAAAGCCCATGTGCCCGTGCATGAAGTTCGCGCCGGCGATCGGCTCGAAGGAGGCGCGGATTGCCGCCTGGAAGTGCTGCATCCTCCGCCGGGCGGCATCCCGGGCTACGACAATGCCAACAGCATTGTGCTGATGGTGGAATACTCCGGCCGCCGGATTATTTTGCCGGGCGACCTGGAATCGCCGGGACTGGATCGGCTTTTGGCCGAGCAACCGGTACACTGCGACGTGCTTTTGGCCCCGCATCACGGCAGCCAAAGAAGCAACTCGCCCGGCTTGGCCGCCTGGACCCGGCCCGCTTGGGTCGTCTTCAGCGGCGACGGCCAATGGACTCTTCCGGAAATCGACGCAACATATCAAGCCGTGGGCAGCCATACCCTTCATACATTTCTTAACGGGGCCGTCGAAGTAACCATCGATGAGCAAGGCACAAAGGTCGAAACTTTTTTGAAACAAAGGCACAAGAATGAATAGTGGGCAGTGGACCGTGGGCAGTGGACAGTGGGCAGAGTGCCAGTTCGATCAGGAGGGCGGACATTCTTGTCCGCCTCCAAGAAGACAGGCAAGAATGCCTGTCCTCCTGTTTCAAAAAAGCCATCTTCCACCGCCTACTGACTACTATTTTTTTACAGGCGCCGCGGGAACGTAACCTTTTTGCCCGCCTTCGTAGGAGCTGAATTCGGCCCAGACCGGCAGGTGTTCGGATATTTCCCGGGCCTGCTCGATAGTAAGATCGAACTCACGTATTAGATCCACGACTTCCGCGCGGCCGGTGAATTCAGTCGTCGCCCGGCGGTCGAAAAGAATGTTGTCGACCAGTTGCGTGCCCTGGGTATTGGTGGGCGTGTCGGTGATTGCGGCGGTAATGCCCATAATTCTCCCCAGGCCGCCCAAATGATTTTCGTCAGCCTCGAAATCGCCGAGCATGATGATGTCGTCTTCATCCGGCATGTTTTTGCGCACGGCGCGAAAGACCTCGTACAATAGATCGAGTTCCGCTTCCGGTTTGTCGGGATTGACGTCGACCGCGACCAATATGAAGGTAAAAGCCAAGGCCGGATCGAGTCCGCGCACGCGGAATGCGCCCATCAGCGGTTTATGGCGGAAGCGTCCCAGCGGATCTTCGACGAAATGCACCGTCGAGCGATCGACCTCCAGCGCGGTGCGATCGAACACGAATGCGCTGTAATGTTCGATGCCGTCGCGGCGCTGCGTCGGGCAAGTGGCAAAGTTGTATTGCCGCCCGCCGGCGGCGTTGATCTGTTCGACCAGCCGGATGAGCGCGCCTTGATTTTTCCCGCGGATTCCTTCCAGGGCAATCAGTTCAAAACGCGGCAGCAGTCGCACTAACACGTCGCTTATGCGCAGGTTGTTGAGTTTATTCTCGTCCAGCCCGCCCAGGTTGAACGCGGCAATGCGGAAAGTCGGCTTAAGCGGCCTGGGAGCAGGTTCGGTAGCGGATGCTTCAGGCTCGGAAAACTCCTGCCGGTTGTCGCGAGGCGCGATCTTAAAATGCGAAAACTTTCCGTTTTCGTACTGCGTTTCAATCCGGTAATTCACGGCAAGGAATCCGCCGACGCATAACAAGGCGATCAGTAGTAAACCGAGAATCACTCGACTCATGGTTCGCCGCCTAAAAGGGTTCAGGGTTCAGGATTTGATCTTGTTCCCACGCTCCGGCGTGGGAACATTCTTGGCAATTTGCAATTCCCGTTCCCTCGCACGAACTTGGGAATGAGAGTATTTTTACTCCCCGTTCCCACGCAGGAGCATGGGAACGAGACCACTTTCCGGGTTTGTACTATAAAATCGCCATTTCGCACTACACCTTTTTGGGTGGGGTATGCGATTCGTGGTCCTTAATTGGCGGTTGAAAAGGCATTTATTCGGTTAAATTTCGATGATCTATTTTGAAAAAATTCGCTCAAAACGGCCCGAATCTTGGGAAAACACCGGAGACTGCGGGATTTAGATTGTGTTTATTAACGGGGGGGGCGTATACTAAAACAAACAGGTCGAAATTATTTCCCCTTTAGCCGAATTGAGAAAATCGCCCGTGGGCCGTCATTTTTTAAGCTGGTTCATATTAGTGTTCGTGTTCAATGTGGGTTTTGCCTGCCGGGCGGAAGTATTTGTGCTGGCCAACGGCGGACGCATTTCGGGCGAGCTGCTGAATCGCCAGGAAAATCCGCGGAAGCAATATATTGTAAAAGTGGCCGGCGAAGGGCAAATCACGCTGGCCGCCTCGCAAGTGGAACAAGTACTCAGTCGCCGGCCGGAGGAAGAGGAATACGAAAAGATTCGGCCCGCATATCCGGACACGATTGAAGGCCAATGGGCTTTGGCCGAGTGGTGCCGCCAGCGGAATCTGCCCGTCGAGCGCGAAACGCATTTGAAACGGATCATCGAATTGGACCCCAACCAACCCGACACCCGGCGAGCACTGGGTTACGTCCAGATCGACGGCCAATGGACCACCCAGGACGAAGCGATGATCGAGCGCGGGTACAAACGCTACAAGGGAAGCTGGAAGCTGCCGCAGGAAATCGAGTTGCTCGAAAGCAAAACCAAGCTGGAAAGCGCCCGGCAGGAATGGTTTCAAAATATCAAGCGCTGGCGCGGATGGCTGGGCACCGACCGCGACTCTCAGGCCCGGGAAAATTTTAGCAACATCACCGATCCCATGGCCATCAAGGCCCTGTTGGTCAACTTGCGCGGCGACCGTTTCGTTCCGGCCAAGTTGATTTATATCGAGGCCCTGGCGAAAATCAATTCGCCCGAGGCCGCCATGGGGCTGGCGGTCGCCTCGATGGAAGACCCTGTCGTGGAAGTCCGTCAGACCTGCCTCGATCGCCTGCAAACCGAAAAACGGCCGAACGTCGTGGCGTACTATGTGAGCAAGTTGCGGGCAAAAGACAATCCCACGGTCAATCTGGCCGGAGCGGCCTTGGGGCGGATGAAAGACCCTTCGGCCGTCGGACCGCTGATCGACGCCCTGGTCACGACCCATAAATTCAAAATCCCCAAACCCGGCGGCGATAACAGCATGACCACCTCCTTCGGCAGCGGCGGCGGCGGGCTGTCCGTGGGCGGCGGACCAACGATCATCTCCAAGCAGTTCCCCAATCAATCCGTGCTCGACGCGCTAACGGCAATCACCGGAGTGAATTTCGCCTTCGACCAGGCCGCCTGGAAGGGCTGGTTCGCCGCGCAAAAAAAGCCCGAAACAATCGACGCCCGCCGGGATTGAGGGACCGGTCGTTTCTCTGATTAACACAATAATTGACACCGAGTGCAAGAACCAATATTATATTGGAGGTGGTTTAGAAACAGGGGAAAATTTCCAATCGCAGTAAAGCATATTGGAATGGAGGTTGACAAGGTGCCGGTCATATCAATGTTTTACGGGATCGTTGTATCCATGTATTTCGTGGACAATAAAAGGCATAAACGCCCTCATATCCATGTTCGATTCCAGAACGCTGAAGCCGTTATCGCAATTTCTGATGGAAAGCTCCTGGAAGGAAAAATTCCTCCTGCCAAAATGAGGCTTGTAATGGCATGGGTTGAGATTCACAGAGATGAACTCTTGGCTGATTGGGATTTGGCTGTCAATGGCCAATTACCATACAAAATTGAACCCTTGAGGTGATTTATGAATCCAAGAGTAAAATCAGTCAAAGCAAATAAAGATTACACACTGAACATTGCTTTCACTAATGGTGAAGTTGGAGTATATGATTGCAACCCATTACTTGAATTCGGCGTTTTTAAAGAACTCAAGGATATAAAGTACTTCGGGCAGGCAATGGTAGCCGAAGGGACAGTGGCATGGCCTAATGAGCAGGATATCTGTCCTGATACCCTATATATGGATTCCATGAAGATAAAAGCCGATAGAAAGCACTGCACAAGATGCTGAAT
>JBEKIK010000038.1:0-8732 GCA_050011795.1 Thermoguttaceae bacterium
TCGGCAATCGTAAGCCGAGCGGTGTCAGTTCAATCAATCACTACGGGAAATGCACAAATGGCTGAAGGTATCATCAAAAAATTAACGGACAAGGGCTTTGGGTTCATCAATACGGGGAAGGAAAAAGACCTGTTTTTCCACTCAAAGAACCTACAAGGTGTCAGTTTCGACGAACTGCATGAAGGCCAAAAGGTGTCCTACACGGAAGGTCGGGGTCCAAAAGGCCCGTGTGCCGAGAACGTCAAGCCGTTATAGTTCCGCCACCAAGTCAGCACGACAAGAGGCTTCATCGTGCGTGTCGTCACTCTACTTGCATGCTACTGTTATTGGATACTGCTCACAGTGCTGCTCCTGGTTCCCCACCCTGCTGCACTGGTTGGTCTTCGAGAAGTTCCAGTCTTTCCTTGGGGCAAATTTGGAATTCATCTGATTGCATTCACTATTTTGAGTGTCCTGGTTCATACAACTAGGTGGCCAAAACGTCCCTGGTGGCCCCTGATTGCTCTTCTCGTAGTGTATGGCATTACCACGGAAACACTGCAACTCTTCGTTCCCCATCGTTCTGCCCGAGTAATAGACGGCATCGAGAACATTCTCGGAATCACCGCTGGTGCAGGTATCTATTGGCTCATCTTATGGCTGGTGCAGTCATACATGAAGGCCAACCTTGCTGCTGGGTCGGTGAAACACACCGCTGAAGCGGAAGTAACCGATGTGCGATAAAGTGACAGATTTAGAGCAAATCGTATCACACCTACCTTTCAACAGCCGGAAGGGCCGCTCTTAGTTGAATAGGAAAACATGAAAAACGCCCTGCTATCGCTCGATAATAAGCAGGGCGTTTTTTATAGGCAACAATGTTGTATTGCTTTTAGAGATTATCTATCAGTCTGGCCGCCGTCTTTTTGGCATCAGACTTAATCTCTTCAACATCCTCTTTCGCCTCTCTGGTCACCTCATGCACCGCTTCGCCTTCCGCCCGTTGGGTGTCAGTCTTTATTTCTTGGACAGCGACCTTGGCCTTCTCGGCTGCCCTATCAAGATCAACTTGAACCTTTTCGACCGGTTCCCTATCGTTGACAACCCTCTCTTTCTCGATCACTTCCCGCTGGGCTTGATGCGTATCGGAATTGAACTTGGGAGTCTTGTCCCGAGCTTCTCTGGCATCATGCTTGCTTCCGCAACCAACGCAGAACAACGACAGGCCCATCAATAACGCTAATGTGATTTTTTTCATTGAGAATCTCCTTATGGGGGTTTTGTTAGGCTATCCGTGGTCAACCCAGTGGCCCGAGATTGTACTTTTGCCGATAAGAAGACTGCAATAGCAATAATTTCGAGACATTTTCCAAAAAATCGACATAACCCCTTCTTCGATTTGAATTTACCTAGTCTCAATTTCTGTTTCCGCCTTATGTTGAAATCGGCTGCTTTTTGTAAAATCACCCATTGCAGGCATGGAGTGCCTATTCCCTTAGACTTTTAGACTTCAACTTTGCAATTTGAAAAGTTGGGAGAAAGTCGGAAAACACGAGGATTTATTCGCCCTCGCCCAGCAACCACTCCCGTGCTCGTTCGACCAGCAATAGCTCGGCGGCTGACTGTCGAAGTTCCAATTGCCGTTCCATCTCAATGGTTTCAGAATCCTCATCTTCGTAAACGCTGGGATCGAATGCCTCCGTCTGCCGAGCCTTTTCCAGATACTCCGCCAGTTGCCAACGCTCGAAGATTGTCTTGATTTCGGCAACAAAAGAGGGAATTTCGGCTCGGAAGTTGGCGTTGGTTTCGGCGGCATCGAGGAAGTTGATAAACTTTTCCCCAATCAGGTAGCTCAGGACTTTTTCCGTACCGAATTCGGCTTCAATAGCTACCGCCGCTTCGCATTGCTCGATCCAGATTTTATGCGGTTGCATGGTTTTCCGAGTCCGAAGAAAGCATTGCTTCTTCTGTGAGTTTTTTGTAACGTGATATTTCCTCAGACAAATGACGATCCTTGTCCTCACACATCGCCAGGGCCTTGTCGAAGCACGCTATCGCCTCTTCATGTCGTCTCAGATGGTAACAGCATAGCCCCTTTTTATACCACGCCATCGAGTGGGGACGTATTTCCAATACTTTGTCGAACCATGGAACAGCCTCTTCGTATCTTTTTAGCTCCAGTAAGGAGTTTGCCTTGAGCCCCCAGGCAGGCTCATAATCTGAGTTCAACCATAAAGCCTTGGAACAATACTTCACCCTCTTGTCTGGATCGGTTTCTCCCAGTGCGGAGCCGACCCAGTACGTAAAGTCCTTCCTCTTAAAAAGCTTCTTTAGAAACTCTAACAAACCCATCGGTCGGGAGGTAGCAAGGACCACTTTTCCCTTATGACCGACCTCGGTGCCGACTTCCTTACTGTTAGAGACCGAGGGCGATAAACTTGCCGAGTCCGTGTAATCGGGTTTTGGTTTGAATTTCTTCTCGGGGCGTGCGAGTCGTCTCGGTTCAACAAAATTCTCAATGAACCAATGCACGAACTGGATCATCCCCCACACCACCAAAACGACAACATAGATGGCTGCCATGAGAAGGAGCAACTCAATCCAGGGCATGGCGGCAACCTCCTACACTGACCAAGTGTTACACCGTAGAATCGATTTCCATAATCAATACATTATAACAAAACGGATAATCATAGCCCACATAGCCATCAAATTTAAGCAATTCTTCTACCGCCTCCCTTTGCCGTCTCGCCTGTTGCATCTTTACGGCAAACCAACTACAGACAACGGCAAAGAGCGTCACAACAATCATCAGAGTCCGCAGGCTATATTGGTACCAGTGGCGTTGGGGTTTCAGGTTGGCGGGAGGGTCAGGGGTCATCGTTCGATTTTCAGATTTGATAACGCTTTTTGGAGGTCTTGGATTCCAGCGTCGGTGGCGTTTGTCTTTACGAGGCAGATCTCTTCCAGTTGGGGCAATCTTTTGAGATACGCAAGTCCTGCATCGTTTACCTGTGTGCCCCTTAGATCCAACTTTTGCAACTGAGTCATAGTAGCAAGATATTTCATTCCGTCATCGGTTACTGATGAAAAAGTAAGATCCAGAGTTTGAAGTTGGCTTAGTCCCTTGAGTTGCTCTAGGCCCTTATCGGTAATATGGATATTCCAAAGGTCCAGTGATTGGAGTTGGCTCAAGTCTTTAAGATATTTCATTCCCTCGTCGGTTACTTTAGAGTCGCCCATGTCTAGGAACTGGAGTTGGTGCAATCCCTGGAGATTTATCAATCCGATGTCAGAAATTGGGAGATGGCGAATAGCGAGCCATTGTAGCCGTTTCAAATCTTTAATGGCCGTCATCCCTGTATCGCTCACCTGTGAATTGCGAAGATCCAGCCGTCGTATTTCGCTCAAATCCTTGAGAATAAGCATTGACGCATCATCCTTCGGTTGAGCATATACAACTGTGCGGAAAAAGTCGTCTCCGAGGATTTTTCGCAGCCATGCCGGTCCTGCCGGTTCCATCCCTTGCCAAATATTTCCAGACGCATCAAGTTGATAATCATAGGCTACCCATCCGCCCAACTTATGAAACGCCTCCACGGCCTCCCTTTGCCTTCTCGCCTGCTGCATCTTCACCGCAAACCAACTGCAAAGAACGGCAAAGAGCGTTACAAAAATCATCAGCGTCCGCAGGCTGTATTGAAACCAACGGCGTTTGGATTCTGATTTGGTTGGTTGGGCATCAGTTTCCATAATTCACACCAGAGCAGAATAACCGCATTATACCGGGCGTAACAGGGTCAATGCCTCTCCCCCTTGCTATCTCCATGACAAGCCATGTCGATCACCACCGTGCTTGCGAGGATCAGAATGTCGTCTTCCCCCTCAGTGATCTCCACCCCGTAGACATCCGTCAAGGAAAACCACTGTTTAGAAACGTTGGCAACAGTTTGTCCACCACGAGTGAAACTGTATTCATGATCGAGAAAGTCCCCTTCTGCTTCCAAATCGTTGGGGCCTGGTACGTCCACGGTGAACTTGCAGTGTAAGAACGTGAAGAGCGACTTCTTTACAACGGCGGCGAGTTGCGATCCTCGATAGATCTCGTAGGTTGGTTCCCACGATAGGAGCTTCTGGCTGATGAAAGCCAGTTCATTCCCGGCCATATCTTGAAACGAGAGTTTGTCCCCGAGGCTGAAAGCTTTCCCATCAACGAAGAACACGTCTCGCCCTTGGTCGTCCTTGATGCAAAAGTCGTCGCCCCAAGAAAATAACTTCTGTTTCATGACGTAACGCATGGACGTTCTCCTTTCCCTTCTCTGATGTCGGCGATGGCAAGCTGCTGGCGTTTCGGTACTAAACTCATTTTGAATCCTCCTCCGATTGGCCAGAATCAACCTGAAAATAATCCTTTTCCCTTGGATCTGCTCGTATGCAATGATCTTCGTCGGCTGGGTCAATCAATGCCCCGCCGCCAAGCCCGTCGTCGATAAACCGCCATTCATGGGCATGTGTTAGCGGTTTGAACGGAAAGGCGGTGCTTATGCGCAATGCGGCCTCCGGGTCGGGTGCGGCTATAAACCACTTTGCTCTCGATCTCCTGCCGCGATGTTCGGAAATGTTGTAGGCGATCATGGTAATAAAAAGTCGCGTGTGGACAATGAAAGCCTGGAGTTTATAAGAGGCAATTCATCATCAGCGTACCCCTACGCCTAGTCTGGCACGCGACCATTTGATTAACTCCTGACTCAGAATGGGGTGTTAGGTTCGGTTATTCTAGGATACCATTTTGAAATTTACAAGATTTCGCCTGCCAAGTTCCTTCCAACAATTCACGCATAATCGCTTTTCTTTGTCTATCGTGTTTTCGCCAGCCGTTTTAGCGTTTTTTTGTGTGCGGTCATGCGGCACATGCAGAATGGTTCCGCATGACCAACAGTAGGTGGTGTAATGGTTCATGCCAACACCTTTTCTCTGGCGGCATTGTACATTTCGACCGCCGCGCCAAGGGCGACCAATGCCCGCCTCATGCTGTATGCTTCGTTTTTCCATCCCATCTGCCATACGGCTTGCGGCATGAGAATATCCCCGCCCACTTCCTTTTCCCATATCTCGCCCAGCCTGTCCTTGCAAGCATCGGCGAACGACGGGCCGCATGAGAACGGGAAGATGTCAAACCGCTGTAATAGAGCTTCGTCCAGGCCACTTATATCATTGCTGGTTGCAATGACGATCAACCGTTCTGGCATGTTTTGCTCAGATAGATTTTTTTTGAGGTGGTTGGTCACTTCATTGCTTGCGGCAGATTCCAATTCCTCGATCAAGAGCACATTCCAGCGGGCACCTGCCATTGGGGTCAATCGAAAGGTGTGTTCAAAGAGATGGCGGCTGGTGCCGATTAGGAAGTCGGAACCGGCGTATTCATTAACGCCAAATAATGGATCGACGCCCAGATCGTGAATGAGAGCCTTGGCCGCTGCCGATTTCCCGATGCCTCCACGCCCTTCTGTAAGGATACAGCGGGCGTAGGGTTGGGCCACAAACTCTTTTAGCCGCCTGATTACGGCAGGCTGGCCAACAACCTCATCTAAGCAGGTCGGTTGGTATTTGCTTGACAATCGCATGGTAAACTCCTTGGGGTTTCGGGTGTTTCGTCGAATAAATCCAATTGACCGGGCAGTAACGATAGCCCGGTAAATAATGCTTTCTGGCGGCATATAAGAGCAGATTCGCCCTTGTATGGCGGGAGTTTCATATCATTGGTTAGGGTAAATTCTGGTTGATTGCTCATCTTATAAACTCCCCGTCCTCATCGAACTCGTAATCATGGGCTTCCAGTTCTTCGTCGATATGCTCATCGCTGCGGCGGTACTCGATGTCGTCGTAGCCGATTTTTTCCAAGCGTTTGCAGGCATCTTTGTAAATTGATTCTAATACTTTCTCCATTTCTTGGGCAAGCATCAGTGCATAGCCTATCTTCGCCCTCGTCTTGGTCTCGATATGTTCGGTATTCGACTGTTGCATTGCCCTTGTCAAGGCGAATAGTCCAATCAATCGAATACTCCGAAAACGACACCGCCTCTATCAATTGCATTTGTTCCCACAACGCCTTCAGTTTTTGTGCGGCGTAACTAAAATACTCACATCCCGGTACGCCGTGGGCAGCCATTTTCTCAAGGTTTATGTCGGTCTCAAAAGACACTCCGTCGCCCTGACAGTAACCAAAATTCCAGTGGATGTCCGGTCGGTTATAGGTTTTTCCGTTGCCGCACTTGCAAGTGCTGTAACTGACCTCTATGCCATATTCATACTCTAGGTCGTTGACCAGCATCTCGGTCATTCCATCAACATCGAAGTCGTTACGTTCACACTCCCTCCACCATTCCCTTGCCCGCTCTTTGGCTTCGGGGGATAGTTCTGAATATGGGCGAGGTTCATCCGGGTCGCGCTTGACAAGCCGTTTTCGTTTCGGTTTTGAGATTGTGGCACAGGACATAGGTAAACTCCTTTTTGTTTAGGGTACACGGCACGCTCTCTCGGCTCTGGCGGCATAGACCATCAGCGCCAAGGGGCCAGGCCAGGAACGCCGAAGCGTGTTGATACCCGCATTCCGGGCCGCTTAATTCAGCGTATTGCTTCTATGTCCTCATGGTTGTAGGGGCTAATGTTTTTGGTGCCACATTCAGGGCACTCATCGTCGCAAGCAGAATCCCAAGTATCGTCCCATTCGTAGTCGCACTCAGGGCAGCGATAAAAACTACGGATTTTCATTTCCACGTCTTTATCGGTAGCGGGTTCCTTTAAGGGCATTTCGGTAATCGTCCACGATTCGCTTTCAGGGGATTCTTGGACATCAGCGTTGTGAATAAAATCCGCTTCGCCTTCCATTGTTAGGCGGATTGCTTCTTTCTGTGATTTTGCTTTTACGCGATAAATCGCCACACATTCACTGGGGATTGCTAATTCAAAGATTTTCATTTTTTATTCCTCCGGGTTAAGAATCACGGTATCAATCCACTCTGGTACACTGCTGGCGGCATTGGGCCTTGTGAGACACACCACCACTCTCGGTGAGACTGGTTTGCGGGGCCAGCCGGTATATCCGTCTGTAATTACTAGAATTGCCTTTGGCGCGGGCCGTTCTTCACACGCCGCCACAATCATTGCACTCATGTCTGTGCCGCCTCCGCCGGCCAGTTCGACGCTCTCCGGCCTAAAGACGTTCTTTGCACTTGCCACGGCTGTATCGCCTGCCAGCACTCTCAAACCTCTTGGATCGGGCAGGCTGCGTAACGCATTGGCAATCACGCCCAAAGCCAGTTGCAAGTCGCTTTGCTGCATTGATCCACTTGTGTCAATAATCACGGTGACACGCGGTATAGGCTTGATGTGGGCGGGCAATAACGCCCCGCCTGATGGTTGTCGCCTATTCGGTCGTTGATAGGTAAAGGCTCCAAAGCCGGATGTAGACCCTACGGCATACTTCACTTTTGCTAGCAGTTCTCTGGCGGGATCAATCCTTGGGTGAAGTTTATCGCTTGCCTGTCGGGCTATACCTCCGGGCACGCTACCACGGCCACGCTGCTCTTGATAATCCTCAATGGCTTTGGCGGTCGCGGCTTCGATCAAGTTCTGCTCATGCTCTTGTAGGCCGGGATGCTCTTCGCTTGGCGGGCCATCCTCCCACGGTCGCGGCTGACCATCCATGCTCGAACCGCCGATTTCCGCTGCCGTAGGCTCACCCTGGCCTTCGCCCTGGCTCTCTTGTTTACCTTCGCCCTCTTGGTTGCCATCTTGGCTTGGCTGCTCTCCGTCGCTCTCTGGCGGCTTATCCTGACTCTTGCCCTGCTTGGATTGCTCTTGCTTCTGTTTCTCTTGCTCTTGGCTTGCCTGTTCCAACAGAAGATTAAAGTATTGTTCTGCTGTGAGGTTGCGGGGTAGACCTAGCTTGGCAGGTGTGACACCCTCATCCGGGCATTGCAAGCCGGATTGCTCCAATACATCATTCACCGCCGCGTCCACGGCATATCGCCATATTGCCAGCCGGTCATGCGCAGGCTGTTTCCCTAATAGACGTTCGCACCGTTTACCGTGCCGGCTCCAAACGTGAATAGTCTCATGCAATACCACAAAGCCAAGATGTTTTAATTCCCGGCTCTCGATAAAGGCCGGATCAAAATACATGCGGCTGTATTCGTCCACCGCCATAGTTCCCAATCCCGGCCTTTCGACCGGAATCAGGCTCATAATGGCATGTGTCATGTAGGGGAGTTTTTTGGCGGCCAATAACCGCGCTTCTGATAGTTTGCGATTCATAAAATCACTCCTTAGATTGCCGCCATGATGTTCTTGTGGACTTCCAACACCGTCTCGTTGAATGCGGCCGGTGCCTTTAAGAGCGTTGCCGCACTTGGCACCGCAAAGTACAATCCGCCCGCCGCTGCAATGGCAGGCTCGATCCATGTCTTTGCCACTTCGGCAAAGCAATCCACGGCCGCAAGCCAACGAACTTCTGGCGGCTTGCCGTTTTTATCCAGTTCATAGTTCTTCACCCTATCGACCAATGCGCCCAGAATAGCCATAATCTGGTCGCTACGGGGCGGGATAGCTAAATTGCCAGACAGATCGAACGGGTCTTTTTCCCCCCTGTTATTTATGGCAATGGCAATCCAATCTTCAGGATCAGGTAAATCCAGGTTTTGTTCCCACGTCTGGTATTCAATACCGGCTTCTTCGCCTACGCAGGCCGAAAT